>NZ_JBSGJD010000316.1:0-9578 GCF_053605405.1 Amycolatopsis sp. NPDC003861 | reverse complement strand
TAAGGCGGGTTAGAACCCGCCTTACCACTCACGAGGGGGTCAGCGCTTGAGGCCGGGCAGTGGGGCGCGTTCGGTCACGGTGACCGCGCGGCCGAGGAGGTCGGTCACCGGGATCTGCTTGCCGGCCAGGAGGAATCCGGCCGTCGCCAGCAGCACCCACGGCACCGGGCCGTGGGCGATGCCGTCCGACAGCGGGGCGAACCCGTGCGCCGCGAGGCCGAGCAGGCCGCCGGACGCCAGCAGGCCCGCCACGACGAGCTGCGGCGTCCCGGCGGTGGTTGCGCCGGTTTCGCGCTGCATCTCGAAGTGGGCGAACAGCCGCAGCAGGCCGGCCAGCACCATCCCGCACGCCGCGAACCACGCCGGCGCCATGATCAGCCAGAACACCGTGCCCGGCGCGGGCGTCTGGTAGCCGAGGCCGTACACCGTCACGCCGGCCACGACGACCAGCGCCGGCATGTGCCAGAGGTAGACGCTCATGAACCGCGCGCCGAGCCAGCCGAGGGCGTTGCCGATGCCGGGGCGCGACGCGAGGGCGTTGAGCTGCGGGCGGAAGGCGAGCAGCAGGCCGATCTGGCCGACGGCGAGGAAGGCGAGCAGCACGGTGGGCGGGCTCATGTTCGACACCGGCGCGCCCGGCATGCCGATCATGCTGGCCGGGTACGGTCCGAACGCGACCATCAGCGCGGTGACGCCGAACCCGGCGGCGGACAGCGTCAGCGCGCCGCGGCGGGTCAGCGAGCCGAGGCGGCCTTCGACGTAGTGGAAGCCGAGCTGGTGCACGGCGACCCAGACGAAGATCGCGTTGGCGTAACCGATGTAGCCGAGGTCGTTGAAGCGCGCGACGTCGACGAGGATGCCTGCCGCGCCCATGACGAGCGGCACCTTCAGGCCCCAGTGCCGGTGCGCGGCGACCATCAGCGGCGTGAGCAGCACGACGAGCATGTACACGGCCAGGAACCACAGCAGCTGCGCGGCGATCGCGCTGCCGACCTGCACCGGCTGCGGCGGGACACCCAGGCCGCGCAGGAAGTCCGGCACGATCAGCCAGACGGCCATCAGCGGCAGCACCGGCACCATCAGGCGCTTGATGCGCCCGCCGAGCCACTGCCGCGTGGAGGCGGCGCGGCGGAAGGAGATCAGGTTGGCCGCCCCGCCGGCGAAGAAGACCAGGGGCATGACCTGGCTGAGCCAGGTGACGACCCACCAGCCCGGCGTCGCGAGGGCGTTGCCGGTGGCGAGGTGCCCGTCGGAGTAGGAGAGCACCGGCATGATCCAGTGCTGGGCGATGACGGCGAGGATGGCCCCCGCCCGGACGACGTCGAGGAATCGGTCCCGGCCCGCTGTTTGCATGCCGTTCAGCCTGGCCGGTGCGACCGGGGAAGACAGCGGTGCTGCCCGGCCTGTTCGGGGTGCTGTTCACCCCCGGTGGGTGCGGGGGTTTCCCCTACCTCAGGTTGTCGGGCTCGGGTTCGTGCTGCGTGGCGGCGACCCGGTACTCCCAGCCGTGCTCGGTGAGGCCGAGCTCGTAGCGGGTCTCGATCTTCGGGCCGCCGTGCAGGTGGATGTGCCGGATGACGGTGCCGGGGATCGGCTCGGCGTCCCCGAGCTCCTGGACGCGGCCGTCGAGCGGGCCGCCGAAGAAGCGGACGCAGCGGATCTCGTCGGACATCTGCGCGCTCCTCTCGCCGCCGGGTCCGCTCATGGTAGGTGAGCGCTCACAGGGGTGCCGCCCGCGGAACGGGTGACTCGTTGTCCACCCTACGGGAGATCCGGTCACCGTCCGTTCTAACTGACCCTAGCCGTCATACTATTGGTCTTCAGTCGAAGCTCCTGGTGGTAATTACCCGGCTCCCAGTGAGACCGAAGCGGTGATGCCGCCGATTCGGCCGACAGCGGTCATCGTTCGCCCGAGTGGCAAGCCGGCCGCCGCGTAGTGCGAACGCGGGGCCGAGTGAGACCCTCGCGAGACGTCACAACGTCCCTGAGGGTACTTACGTCAGCAGTTGACCGCCGAACGCAGCGGAGGCTCCGCCCTGCGTAAGGGCGGAGCCTCCTTGCCGGTGGAGGTGCCGGGAATTGAACCCGGGTCCTCTGGCGTCTCGACAGGACTTCTCCGTGCGCAGTCCGCTACGTCTTTACTTGACTCCCTCAGTCACGCGAACAAGCTGAGGTGACGAGCCCAGCCACTGTTTGCTTCACGACTGTTCCCCGTGGCCGGGACAGCCGCTGAGCCTCCTAGCTGATGCCGGTACCCGGGCCGGAGGCGAACCCGGGCCGACAGAGTCGCACTCGCTCAGGCGGCGAGGGCGAACTCGCGCTGACTGGAGTCGGCGCTTATTGGTTTGCGATGACGCTTATCGGTGGTCTCTCGCCTGCACCGGCACGCTTCCCCTGACTCAACGTCCAAAGTCGAAACCGTTCACCCCCTTGTCGGGATCACAACCTGACCATCATAACGCGCGGCGCGACCGCTTTAGTCCTGGAGGGTGGGGCCAGCCCTACTGCCGGGATGCCCGCTCGCACCATGTCGCCGGCCTCGCGGAACGTCGATGCTGGTGTCCGTGGAAAGGAGCAGGGTCATGGTGAGCGAAAGGCGGGATCCGCCGTTCGGTGGTTCGGTGGTGTTCTTGCTGATGAACCTGCCGCTGGGGGTGCTGGCGTTCGGGTTCCTGACGGCGTTCGTGTCGGCCGGCGCCGGGACCGCCGTGGTGTGGGTCGGGGTGGGCCTGCTCGCCTTGGTCGTGCTCGCCGTGCGGGGGGCCGCCCGGCTGGAGCGGGCGCGGGTCTACGCGCTGCTGGACCGCTACATCGATCTGCCCTACCTGCCGTTGCCGGCCGGCAAGCAGGCCGCGCGGTGGAAGGGGCGGCTGAAGGATCCCTCGACCTGGCGGGACCTCACCTACTTCGCCCTGCTCTTCCCGGTGGGCCTGGTCGAGTTCGTGCTCGTGACGACGTTCTGGGCGACGAGCCTCGCGCTGGTCTTCCTGCCCGTCTACTTCCGGTGGCTGCCCGGCGGCGAATACCGGTTCCCCAACTCGGAGCTGCCGTGGCTGACCGTGGACACCACGGTGGAGGCGCTACCGTGGGCAGCGCTCGGGGTGTTGTTCGTCGCGTTGTCGGTGGCGTTGACCAGGGCGCTGGCGGGCGTGCACGCCCGGCTGGCGACGGGGCTGCTGGGGCCGACGGTGGCGCAGCGCCGCCGGATGGAGCGCTGGTGGGAAAACGCGGAAGAGAAGAACCTGGTGGCGGGATGAGCGAGGCGCAACAGCTGGAACACCCGCGGCCGCACCCGGCTCGCACGATCCTCTACATGCTGGTCAGCTTCGTCTTCCGGCTCCTGCAGTTCGTGCTGATCGTGGTCGGCATCTCGGTGGGCGTCTCGACGGCGGTGATCTGGATCGGGTTCCCGATCCTGCTGGCGACGACGAGCTTCGTGCGCTGGTCCGGCGACCGTGAGCGGAGCTGGGCGGGCAAGCTGCTGAACGTGCCGCTGCCCCCGGTGCAGCGGCGGCCGTACGAAGAGGGGCAGCCGCTGCTGCGGCGGTGGATGGTCCGGCTGAGCGACGCGACGACGTGGCGTGACCTGGCGTACCTGATGGCCGCCTTCCCGCTGGCGTGCGCGGAGTTCGCGATCGCGCTGGCGTCGGTCGTGCTGCTGCCGATGGCGATCTGGGTGACGCCGTGGCTCGGCTGGCTGCACGGCGAGCTGGCGCTGGCCCTGCTGGGGCCGAACCGCACGAAGCGGCTGGAGCAGAAGGCCGAGCGGCTGCAGGCGTCGCGGGCCCGCGGGGTCGACGCGGCCGAAGCCGAACGCCGTCGCATCGAGCGTGACCTGCACGACGGCGCGCAGCAGCGGCTGGTGGCCGTCGCGATGAGCCTGGGCCGCGCGAAGTCGAAGTTCGACCAGGACCCCCAAGCGGTGCGGGACCTCATCGACGAGGCGCACACGGACGCGAAGCTCGCCGTGTCGGAGCTGCGGGACCTGGCGCGCGGCATCTACCCGGCCGTCCTCGGCGACCGGGGTCTGGACGCGGCGCTGTCGGCGCAGGCGGCGAAGTCGCCGATCCCGGTGGACGTCTCGGTCGACGTCGACCCGCGCCCGCCGGCCGCGGTGGAGACGACGGCGTACTTCATCGTCGGCGAGACGCTGACGAACATCGCGAAGCACTCCGGAGCGACCGAAGCCGGCGTGAAGGTGTGGCGGACCGACGACCACGTCGTCGTCGAGATCACCGACAACGGCCACGGCGGCGCGGAAGTGCGCCCCGGCGGCGGGCTGGCCGGGCTGGCCGACCGCGCCGCGACGATCGACGGCGTGATCACCGTGGTCAGCCCGGTGGGCGGGCCGACCGTGATCCGGGCTGACCTCCCCTGCCAGTGGTGAATATTCTGGACCCCGTTCATCCACGAACCTGGGGGCCGGATGCGGGTAGTCATCGCCGAGGACGCCGTGCTGCTGCGGGCCGGGGTGACCCGCCTGCTCGCCGACGAGGGCATCGAGACGGCCGCGGCCGTCGACAACGGGGACGACCTCCTCGGCGCGGTCAAGGAACACCGTCCTGACCTGGCGATCGTCGACGTCCGCATGCCGCCGACGTTCACCGACGAGGGCCTGCGCGCGGCGCTGGCGGCCCGCAAGGAGATCCCGGGCCTGCCGGTCCTGGTGCTGTCGCAGTACGTCGAGGAGTCGTACGCGGTGGAGCTCCTCTCGGGCGGCGCCGGCGGCGTCGGCTACCTGCTGAAGGAGCGCGTGGCGGACGTCGCGGACTTCCTGGACGCGGTCCGCCGCGTGGCGGGCGGCGGCACGGCGATCGACCCGGACGTGATCGCCCAGCTGATGGCCCGCGGCCGCCGCAACCCCCTGGATGCGCTGACGGCCCGCGAGTCCGAGGTCCTCGGCCTGATGGCCCAGGGCTTGTCCAACACGGCGATCGCGAACTCCCTGGTCGTCTCGCACGGCGCGGTGGAGAAGCACATCGGCAACATCTTCTCGAAACTGGGCCTCGAAGCCAGCGCGGAGGAACACCGGCGCGTCCGTGCAGTGTTGACGTACCTGGGCCGCTGAGTGCCGTGCTACTCGGCGTAGAGGGAAGTGTGACAGGCCCCACTTGCGAGTGAATTTTCGGTGAGTGTCATGCTGAGGCTCCGACCATGGCCCGGCACCCGCCGGGTCGGAAGTAGGTGGCCAGATGACCTGGGCCCGCTCCAATGGCAGCTCTACCGCCAGTGACGAAGACAGCCGGATGGGCGTCATACGAGCCGAGGAGGCCGTTCGGCTCGCCGAACAGAACGATCGGGCCGTCCTCACCGTCGCCGGGCACTCCTCGGATGTTCAGGAGTGCGCGGAACTGTTGGCCATGCTGGGCCTCGATGTCGGGCGGCGCCGGCGGCTCGCCTGACCCTCCGGCGTCGGCGAGGTGCCCTTTCGAGGCGGAACGTGATGGCACGCACCTGACGCCGGAGTATGCGGTCGGCGTGCTATCGCTTGCCCGGTTGGTGGACGATTACGAGATCTTTTGTCTCGTTTGCTGTGCGGTCGCGCCACCGGCGACTGCCGGGTAACGGTTCGATCGGACGTCGCCCGAGATCGTAACAAGCCGGCGTGACCATACGAACTCTGATGTGTCGTGAATACCATGGCCATCATTCGAGCTTTGTAGCTTGAAAGGAGTTCGCAATGCACGCCGTCGAGTTGTGTTCCAGTGTCACGCAAGCGATGCTCCTGATCCGCAGCCGCGTGAAAGCCGGACTACCGATCGACGACGGTGGTCATGTCGCTCCCGTCGAGCGGCGAGCTTACCGAATTCTGTCCGTGATCACCGAGGCGTTGACGAACACTCCCGACGGACAGTGGAGTCCGCAGCTCCGGCGTCGTCCTTACGACCCAAAAGTGCAGGACGAGCTGTCGAACTTCGTAGAGCTTTCGGTAACTCGAAACAAAGGGTTCGAGGACAAGCTGGAGAGCGCGATCCGAGGAACCAAGCGGACGCGGCGGTTTCGCTTGGATCTCTCGTTTCGCCTCCCCAAGGTTGCGGCGAAGCAGCTGCTCCTGCTGGTTTCCGGCTGTCTTTTGCTTCTTTGGGGAGCATTCGGGTTGACGCTGTCAAAAGCGCTGTCCGGTCCGGTCACGGCTTGGACCGTGTTCTCGATGGCTGTCGAGAAGGCCACCTTGATCTGTGCGGGTGTCCTTCTGATCGGCGTCTTCGCCAAGATCGATGGGACGACCAAGGCTCAACGCGGGCACGCTCATCGCCACGTTCAGCAGGTCTCGCTCGGCGCTGTTCGCAAGCTGCAGGTAGACGCCGCTCAAGACATGATGATCAATGCCCTGCAGGCACAGTTCCTTGCGCTGTCGGTGCTTCGTCCTGCAGACGTGCGCCAGCGGGTTACCGAGACGTACACCCCGAACGGTGGGACGATCAAGCAAGCGGTAACAATCGAAGCGCAGCTGCCGCGTCCTCACTTCATGAAGGACGGACGCCTTCCCGAGGACCTGCGGAGCGTGTACTTTCCCGTTTTGATTCCGCGCAAGGGGACGTTTCAAGACAACTTCGATGTGCGCGGAGCCGATGGAACTTCCCTCCGGCGTCTTACCTACCGGGAGTACCTCAAGCTGGTCGCGTGCACCTTGCGGATTCTGCTCGCCACTGGCTTCAGTCCCCGGACGACGCAGAGACCTGAGCTGCACGCCCTCCTTGACGTGGCGCAACGGCGACGGTGCGACGGTGACATGTCATCGAGACGGTCGCCTGCCGGCTGGGAGCGTCTGGACAAGATGGCAAATGCCGACAACCGGCCCGCTGTTGCAAAAGTCGCGGGACTCCTGGCTGCGAGCCTGGCACGCAAACTCCAGGGCCACTATGCCGTCGTGGTCGCGGTGGCTCCTGATGAGGGAGGCAGGTTCATCGTCAGGTATGAGCAAACTCTCCTTCCGTCGCCGAGCCGGAACCGCAAGATGGCGGGAATGTCGAGAGCTCTGGGAGCTCGACCGGTGCAGCTGGAGGTCGGCCTGGACAACGCCGCGAGCTGCCAGAGTTACCACGCTCAAGCCAACTGCCCTGACTACCTTTTTCTGGGCCGGCAGGAGTTGTCGTTGGGTGACCAGGTGCTCGAGACGGTGCGCGAGGACGCGCCGACGCCGGTGCACCTTCGCCTGCGGAAACGATTCGGGCAGCCGCACGGCCACCTCTACAGCAGGTTTTTCCCGGAAAGTCCGGAACGTTCCACTCTCAAGTTCACCTTTTACGAAGTTCCGCCGGCTTCGGTCTTCAGGGCTGCGATCACCGCTGTGACGGCGTTTCTGCTGGTCCTGGCCGTCGGCGTCGTAATGTCCAGAGAGCCCGACGCCGGAACCGACGCTCCGGCGATCTTGTTGGCTTTCCCCGCGGTGGCTGCGGCGCTCGTCGGCTTCGACAAGCCGCAGCGCAGCATCCTGGACAGCACGCTGGCAGCGCGGTGCAGCCTCATGATCACGGCGGTGCTGTCTGTGGTGGCCAGCGCCCTGTTCATGGTCACCAAGGTCTTGAAGTACGACTGGCCGCACTTGCCGTTGAACTGGTCATTGATCGGTGTCACGTCAGTCTTTTGGGTCATGTTGACCGGCGTGGCCTTCATCAATACCTGCATGATCGTCTGGGTCTGTATCAGCAGGTTTTCCTTCTATGCATACCTCAACTCTCGCAATCCAGAAGAGTTGCAACACGAAGAAGTGGGTGACGTCGATCTATGAAGATGTTATACTCGTCCAATTCGTTAATTTCCCACGGCGCGATGGGAGCGAAGGTGGTGGACGCGACCGAGGATGCCGACGACCGAGTCGGCCTTTTCGGAGCACGTAGACCCAAGCCGGAGTGGGCCTACGTACTCAACAACCACGATTGGCCGTCGGAAGTTCCAGGGCCGAAAGTGTCGAAGGAAGATTTCTACCTCGCACTGGGTCGAATGCAAGGCGTCTACAGCCAAGCGATCGAGGATCTCGGCAACGCCGGCTGCTAGAGCCACAGCGGGCGCGCCGCAGGCGCCGCCTGATCAGACCAGGTCCGCGACGTGGACCACCTTGTTCCGGCCCGTCGCCTTCGCGTGGTACAGCGCGGTGTCCGCCGCGTCCAGCAGGCGCTGCAATGACGTCCCCGCCTCCGGGTACACCGCGATGCCGATCGAGACCGTCAACCCCGTGATCGACAGCTGACCCGCCGGGACCGCCAGCGCGCTGATCGCCCGGCGGATCCGCTCCGCCACCGGGCCGACGTCCGGCCGGGTGATCCCCGGCAGCAGCACCACGAACTCCTCGCCGCCGAACCGGCCCACCGCGTCACCGCGGCCGCGGACCGCCGAGATGATCGACTGGGCCACCGCCTTCAACACCGCGTCGCCCGCCAGGTGGCCGTACGTGTCGTTCACCTGCTTGAAGTGGTCCAAGTCCAGCATCAGCAACCCGAACGTCGTGTGCTGGCGGGACGCCGCCGCCAAGGTCCGCTCGGCCACCGCGTGCCAGCCGCTGGTGTTGTACAGCCCCGTCTTCTCGTCGCGGTGGGCGGCCACCTCCAGCTGCTTCACCAGCACCGTCCGGTGCAACAGCAGCAACGGCGGGAACACCAGCACCACCAGGCCCGGCAACGTCGCCAGGGCCACCGCGTTCAACGCCCCCAGGCAAAGCGTCGCCACCTCGAGGCCGTTGTCCGCCCACGTCCCGAACAGCGCCTCCGGCGTCCGGCCGACTTCGCGGCGGGCCGGGAGGACCAGGAGGGCGTTCACCGCGAAGAACGTCACGCCCGCCGCCGTGATCGCGAACGTTCCCGCCCAGCCGTGGGTCAAGGCCGCGCGGACGTCGGCGAAGCCCGAGGCGCGCAGGACCGACTGGGCCGCGTAACACGACAGCACGATGATCGCCGCGTTGCTGACCGTGCGGGACGCCGGGACCCGCTGCAGGCGGTACCAGCTGCGGATCGCCAGGTGCGTGTAGAGGCCGCCGACCAGGACCGCCAGCAGGAGCGGCGGCAGCAGGAGCACGCCGGCGAACGTCCAGACCGACGTCATGTTGATGTGCGGCGTCCCCGACACGCGACGGCGGATGCGCTCCACGCGGCGGCCCGTCTCCGACTGCACCACCCCGAGGACCAGCAGCACCAGCAGGATCGACAGCGTCCGGCGGTCCACCGCGACCGGCGACGGGCGCAGCGTCAGCACCACCGCCGCCGCCTCGCTGACCAGGCAGTAGGCGATCACCCGCGGGCCCTGGCGCCACAGCGCCCAGTGGCGCGGTGCCACGAGGACGTCACGAATCCGCGGCCCGGTGCGCGGAATCCCGCCCCCGGTCCGCATACTCATGGTGTCCGGCCGGTGACGGAGCCGGTCCGGCCCGGGGTCGTGAAGGGAGGCGCACCATGTGCGGTCGCGACAACTGAGGTCATCGCTCCTCCAGCCCGACCCGGCGCCACGCCCTCGCGATCGGCACGGCCACCGCGGCACCCGCCGCCCCGGCCGCGGCGATGGTGTGCGCCGGGCCCATCCTCGCTGTCGCTTTGTCGACCGCACTCCAGGACGACACGGACGCCCTGACCACCACCGAGCGCCAG
>NZ_JBSGJD010000315.1:0-9611 GCF_053605405.1 Amycolatopsis sp. NPDC003861 | reverse complement strand
GCGGGTATAAGCAATATTCCCCGCATTGACCCGGCACCACCGGCCGTAGTGACAATCGAGCTTCGGGGTGGTGGGCACCCACCGGAACCACAACTCAAGCCCGCCCCACGGACACCGGGTGGGTCAGGACCTGCCCCGTCCGCTCCCCCTCCCCCACCCCCGCCAAACCGCGCCACTCCTGAACCACCACATACAACGTGTCCTCACTCAACGCGCAAGCAAAGCACCCGCGGTCGAAAGTCAGCCTCTCCACGACCTCCCCGCCCTCCCGGACCAACGTGCACGACCGGTGCGGCACGTCCGACACCCAGACCGCGCCCGAGGCGTCCAGCGCGATGCCGTCCGGTACCCCGTCGCCGAGGTCGGCCCACACCCGGCGGTCCGTCAGACCGCCGTCCGGAAGCACCGTGAACGCCGTCAGGCGGTTTGCGTACGACTCGGCCACGATCAGCGTCGAGCCGTCCGGGGTCAGGGCCATGCCGTTGCCGAAGGCGATGTCCTCCGCCACCGTGCGGACCCTGCCTCCCGGGTCGACGTAGCGGATCGCTCCCGGGCGGTACGGCTCTCCGGCCATCAGGTCGAAGCCGCCGCCGTTGACGTAACTACCTCCGGTGCGCGTGGTCACTATCTCGTTGAAACCGGTGCCGCCCAGGTCCGCGTGGGTCGTCAGGCCGGACTCCGAGAGCCGCAGCAGGAGACCGTCCGACGAAGAGACGATCAGCGGCTGCCCGCCGAGGAAGTCGAAGCACATCGGCATCGTCGGGAAGTCCGCGCGGAACACCGGCTCGCGCTCGCCCGCCGGCGAGACCGCCACGATCTCGTGGGCCAGCCAGTCGGCGAACCAGAGCCGCCCGTCGTGCCAGCGCGGGGACTCGCCGAACGCGATCCCGTCGAGCAACAGCGCCGTCATCGCCACACCCCCAGCAGGACCGCCACCACCGCGATCTTCACCAGCCAGTCGCCCGCGTGCAACGCCGCCAGGCCCACCGGGACCCGCTCGTGCAGCACCGAGCCCGCCAGGATCACCGCCGGGAACCCGGCCCACACCAGCAGCGCCCACCCCAGCGCACCGGGAACGCCGTCCACCCCGACCGCGCCGGTGAGCAGCGCGAACGCCGTCACCAGCACCACGGTCCGCACGAACTCCGCGCCCATCCGCCACGGCGACGCCGCGGCCGCGCCCGCCGGGCTCAAGCGGGCCCGGACCCGCCCGAACGCCGTGTACCAGGCCGCGCTCACCACGAACGCCGCCACCGAAGCCACCAGTACCGCGACCACCATCGCTCACTCCTTCGCTCGAACACGATCGAAGGAGACGTCGACGCCGGCAACTCGGCTTCGACAAAATTTCTACAGCGAAGAGGTCAGCCCACGCGCCCGCAGCACCGCGCGCTCCAGCGGGCGGAACACCAGCAGCTCGATCCCCACGCCGACCAGCAGGATCAAGAAGATCGCCGCGATGACCTTCTCGATGCTGTTGAGCGATGAGCCCTGGTTCAGGTAGGCGCCGAGGCCGACGCCCAGCTGGGGGGACAGGGCGATCAGCTCGGCCGCCATCAGGGAGCGCCACGAGAACGCCCAGCCCTGCTTGAGCCCGGCCAGGAAGCCCGGCAACGCGGCAGGCAGGAGGATGTGCCGGGCCGAGGCGAGCCGGTTCGCGCCCATCACCTGGCCGACGCGCGGGAGGATCGGCGGGATCTGGTCGATCCCGGACACCAGGCCGTTCGCGATCGACGGCACCGAGCCGAGCAGGACGACGAAGTAGATCGCCCCGTCGTTGATCCCGAACCACAGGATCGCGGCCGGGACCCAGGCGACCGACGGCAGGCTCTGCAGCCCGGTCAGCAGCGGTCCGATCGCCGCGCGGACCACGCGGACCTTCGCCACGACCAGGCCGAGCGGGGTGCCGATGAGCACGCCGGCGACGAAGCCGAGCGCGGCGCGGTGCACCGACGTCCAGACGAACTCGAACACGTCGCCGGTGACGACGCGCTCCCAGAACTCGTCCCACACCGACAGCGGCGCGGGCAGCTGGGTTTCGGGCCAGAAGGCGGCCGCCCAGAGGATCTGCCAGACGACGACCAGCAGGACCAGCGCGCCCAGCGGCGGGAGGAAACCCCAGGCGAAGCGCTTCCAGAAGCTGGGACGGCGTTCGCCGACGGGGGCGTCGAGCGAATCCAGTCCGGCGCCGACCGCGTCCAGGTCGGCTTCGGCGGACCGGTCAAGCTGCGGCATGGGTGCTGATCACCTCGCGCAGGTGTCCGGTGATTTCCTCGGTGAGCTCCTCGGCGTCGGCGAGCGGCACGTCCGCCCACTCGCGCACGACCCGCCCGGGCCGCGACGACAGGAGCACCACGCGCCGGCCGAGCCGGACCGCTTCGCGCACGTCGTGGGTCACGAACAGCACGGAAGTGCCGGTGCTGCGGTACACGCGCAGCAGCTCGCCCTGCAGGACGTCGCGGGTGATGGCGTCGAGCGCGGCGAACGGCTCGTCCATCAGCAGGAGCGACTGTTCCGGGTCGCCGCCGACGCGCAGCGTCGCGGCCAGGGCACGGGCGAGCGCGACGCGCTGGCGCATCCCGCCGGACAGCTCGTGCGGCCGCTTGCTCCCCGCGCCGTTCAGCCGGACGAGCTCCAGCAGCTCGGCCGCCTTTTCGCGGCGCTCGGCGCGGCCGAAGCCGGCCAGCCGCAGCGGCAGTTCGACGTTGCGGGCCGCGGTCAGCCACGGCATCAGCGCGGCTTCCTGGAACATCACCGCGGGCCGCGACGTGTTGAGCGTGATCTCCCCCGCCGACGGCGCGTCCAGCCCGGCGACCAGGTTCAGCAGCGTGCTCTTGCCGCAGCCGGACGCGCCGAGCAGGCAGACGAACTCGCCGGGCGCGACCGTCAGGTCCACGCCGTCGAGCGCGACGACCGCGCGGCCGGCCGTGCCGAACGTCTTGCGGACACCGTCGAGACGCACCGCTGCCGCGCCGGTGAAACTGGTGCGGCCGGTCGGGAGGGTCGTGGTCATCGCTGGCTGCCTCTCACTTGGTCAGTTCGGGAGCTACGACGGCGGGCTGGTTCTGCGCCTTCAGCACCTCGTTGAGGGCACCGAAGTCGGCGAAGCCCTTCAGCGCGACGGCCGACTTCACGACGCCTGCGGTGACCGAGTCCTGCGCGAGCTGGGGGAACGCCGACGCGACCGGATCGGTGGTCAGTTCGATGCCGGAGAACGCGCGGTCCAGGACCGCTGCGCTCAGGGTACTGCCGGCCAGCTCCTTGAGCGCACTGTTGACCACGGTCTTCGCGTCCGCCGGGTTGGTCTTGGCCCACGTGATGGCGGCGAGCTCCCCCTTGAGCAGCGCGCGGACGGTGTCCGGGTGCTGCTGCAGGAACTCGCTGCGCACGATGACGACGGTGGTCGGGAAGCGGCCGCCGGGCCACAGCGTCTTCTCGTCGACCAGGACGTTCGCGCCGGCGTCGAGGACCAGCCGGGACGCCCACGGCTCGGGCAGCCAGCCGCCGTCGACCTCGCCCTTCTTGAAGGCGTCGAGCGTCTTCGGGTTGTCGAGGTTGGTGATCTTGACCTGGTCGGTCAGCTGCTTGCCGGCGAGGAACTTCTTGAGCGCGACGTCCTGGGTGTTGGCCAGCTGCGGCGTGGCGATGTTCTTGCCCTTGAGCTGCTCGACACCGGTGATCTCCGGTTTGACGACCAGCTGCGCGCCGCCCGAGACGGCGCCGGAGACCAGCTGGATGGCGCCCTTGGACTTGGTGAAGGCGTTGATCGCCGGGCCGGAGCCGATGAAGGCGACGTCGAGGGAGTTGCCGAGCAGGGCGTTGACCTCTTCGGGCCCGGCGTTGAAGGTCTGGGTGGTGAGCTTGGTCGAGCCGAGCTCGTTCTTGAAGAAGTCCTTCTTGACGCCGATGAGCGCGGGAGCGTGCGTGACGTTCGGGAAGAACCCGACGCGGACTTCGGTCGCGGCGCCCTGATTGGCGGCGGGCGCGGCGGCGCTGTCGGCGCGAGAACAGCCCGCGAGCACTCCCACGACGGTCAGGGCGGCCAGCGCCGAGGCCAGGAATCTCCGAGGGGTGCGCACGTCAGCATCGCCTTTCGTCGGTGTCCGGGGGAGGTTCGCACGGTCACCCACTCAGGCGCATAGCCATCCGCATCCCGGGACACCCGGTGAGATTTCTTGACATCCCCGTCGGCCGCCGCTAGCTGTTCTGGTTCCGCACCCGGTTGGAAGAAAGTGTCATAACGGGCAACCGTCGACGTCACCCGAACGTGGTACAGGTGGACCACGGATTCGGGAGGAAGACATGACGAGCAGGGGCCAGGGAGCCGCCGGCGTCCGCGTGGCGCTGGTCGTGTTGTTCATCGGGCTGGGCCAGGCGTCGTTCGAGTGGCTCCGGTCACTCGGGATGGACGCGCTGACCAGCGCCGTCGTCTGGGCGATCCCGGTGTTCACCGGGGCGGCGGTGGCACTGGTGCTGTGGGTGGCGTCCGACCGGGCGTTCCTGCTGCGCAACTGGCTGCCGGTGGCGATGTCGATCCCGGTGTACCTGGGCGGCGCGTTCGGCCTGGCGACGGCAACGGCCAGCCTGGTGGCGTCGATCGTCAGCGGGATCGGCCTGGGGATCGCGGCGGTGGTGATCGCGGGGCTGGTGCGGTCGCGGCGGCGGGTCGAGGCTGGTCAGTAGGGGTTCGGGCGGGGTTGTCCACAGGGTGGAGGGGCTGTGGACAACCTCGGGCTGGGGTGCCGGTTGGGCGTCAGCGTGCCGTTCGGGCCGGCCCGATCAGTGGCGCAGCAGCAGGGACACGTCGCCGAACTCGTGCCACAAGTACCGCTCCTCCACCGCCGCGTCGTAAGCCCGCTGGACGACCTGCGCCCCCGCCACCGCCTCCAGCAGCGACAAATGCGAAGCCTCCGGGGCGTGCAGGCCCGTGACGATCCCGTCCACCACCCGCGCCGGGCGGTCCGGCCCCAGGACCAGTTCCGTCCAGCCCGACGCCGCACGGACCTCGCCACCCATGGCCGCCGACTCCAGGGCCCGGGCCGCCGTCGTGCCCACCGCTATCACCCGGCCTCCCCGCTCCCGGACCCACGAGACCACCGCCGCCGTCGTCGGGGGGACGCGGAAGCGCTCCGCCTGGGGTGGCTCGGCCGCCTCCGGCGATGACACCCCCGTGTGCAGGAGGAGCGGCGCGAACAACACACCGTCCGTCACCAAGTGCGTCACCAGCTCCGGCGTGAACGGCCGGGCCGCCGAGGGCATCTCCGCGCTTCCCGGCTCGCGGGCGAACGCCGTCTGGTAGTCCGCCAGCGGCCACGCCCGCGGGACGTACCCGTAGCGGATCGGCCGGCCCGCCGCCTCGAGCAACGACGGCACGTCCACCGACACCGCAGCCCGCCACAACCGGGCCGCTCCCGGGACCACCGGGGCCAGCAGGGTCAGCGTCGCGTCGCCGGCCAGCGCGAGGCGCTCCCCCGGGCGGCCGTCGAGCAACGGGCCTCCCGAGCCGCGCAGCTCCACGATCCACGAACCGTCGTCCAAAACCGTCGCAAAATGGACCACGATCGGGCGGCCCGCCCGGAAAGCGTCGACCGCCGCCGGGAGCGTCCCCGACGTGTTGACCACCAGGACGTCGCCCGGTCGCAGGTGAGCGCCCAACGACCGGAACGCCGTGTGGTGGACCCCCGACGGCGAGGCCACCAGCAAGCGGACCTCGTCGCGGGCCAGGCCGCGGGCCTCCGGCGGGGCCGAGGCCGACAGGTCCGCGGGGAGGTCGAACCGGACGTTCATGCCGGCACCAGGAGGTCGGCCGCGCGGTAGCGGCCGCTCGGCGGGCGCTCGTCCAGCAAGCGCAGGAACGCCGGGACCGCCGACGACGGCAGCGGCCGGTCCGAGATGTCCTCGCCGGGGAACGCGCGCTGGTGCATGGCCGTGCGCAGGTCGCCCGGATCGACGGCGTACACCGACCGGTCCGGGTTCTCCACCCCCAGGACGGCGGTCACCTGGTCGAGCGCCGCCTTCGCCGAGCCGTAGCCGCCCCAGCCCTCGTACGCCTCCACGGCCGCGTCGGAGCTGACGTTGATCACGACCTCGGGCCGCAGCAGCTGCGTCAGGGCCAGCGGCGCGAAGACGTTGGCGCGGTAGACGTCTTCCAAGGCACCCAGGGGATAGCGGGCCAGCGGCGGCAGTGGGCTGACGCCGAGGGAGCTTGCGTTGTTGACGAGCAGGTCGAGCGAAGGGCAGGCCTCGGCCAGCGAGGCACGGTGCGCCGGGTCGGTGACGTCGCCGGGGATGGCCGTGAAGCCGTCCTCGCGAGCGGCGGCGGCCAGCGCGGCCGCGTCGCGGGCGTCGCCGATGACTGTCCACTTGCGACGGACCAAGGCGGCCGCGAGCGCGCGGCCCAGCCCGGCCGAAGCGCCGGTGACGAGTGCGGTGGGCATGGTTCCTCCTTCGAGGGGTACCCCACCATCGTGAAACCTCTACATTACTTGAGGTCAACCGGAGAGCGGCCGCGAAGCGCGTAATACGCTGCCAGCGAAACGACGAGGCCGACGTAGTACGCAAGGTCCGCGCCGTGCAGCGCCGCCGCGACCGGTCCGGTGTAGAGGGACGTGTTCATGAACGGCACCGCGGCGCCGAACCCCACGACGAAGGCCACCACCGCCGCCCAGGGGCGCACCGACCCCGACGCCAGGACGTCGACGCGCCGGCCGCCGCGGGTGCGGGCGAGCCAGTCCGGGACCACCACGCCGAGGAACGGCGGGATCCAGTAGGACACGAACAGCAGCACGTTCTCGAACTTCGCCGACAGATCGCCGCTGTGCATCCAGAGGATCAGCGCGAACGCCAGCACCGTGACGACCACCGCCGACACCGGGCGCCGCAACCGGACGCCGACCGTCTGCAACGCCAGCGAGCCGCTGTAGTCGTTCATCGCGTTCGACGACACCGCCGCCAGCGCGATCACCGCCAGCGCCAGCGCGCCCATGAAGCCGCCGCCGAGCAACTGGGCGATCCCGGACGTCGTGTGGTCGCCCAGGGACGATCCCAGCGCGAGCCCGAGGCCTTCGCCGATCGCGTACGACACGACGAGGCCGAGCAGCGTCGCCCAGAAGACCGCCCGCGACGACACCGACACCGGCAGGTAGCGGCTGAAGTCCGATGCGTAGGGCGCCCACGAGATCGCCAGCGACAACGTGATCGTCGTGAACAGCACGACGCCGCCCGCCAGGTCGGCGCCGGACGCGGTGTCGGCGACGGCGATCGGGTGTCCGGAAAGGACCTTCACGGCCAGCGCGGCGAACGCCAGCACCAGCAGCACGCTCATCACCGCCTGCACGCGGTGGATCAGCGCGTAGCCGAACACGCCGAGCGCGCACTGCAGCACCAGCACGATCAGCACCGCCGCCCAGAACGGCAGCCCGGTCAGCTCGGCGAGGGCCTCGCCGCCGAACAGGCCGACCAGCGCGTCCCAGGCGATCGAGCCGAGCCACTGCACCAGGCCGGGCAGCACGACGCCGCCGCCGAAGGGCAGCCGGGCCAGCGGGAGCTGGCCGGTGCCGGTGCGCGGGCCCCACGTCGACAGGTACGCCACCGGCAGCGAGCCGAGCACAGTGCCGGCGAGCATCGCGGCCAGGCCCGTCCAGAAGCCGAGGCCGAGGGACGCCGCGAGGGTGCCGGTGAACACCGCCGTCATCGTCAGGTTCGGCGCGAACCACACGCTGAACAGCCGCCACGGGCGGCCGAACCGGTTGTCCTCCGGCACCGGCTTGATGCCGTGGGTTTCGATCGCCAGGTCCCGCCCGCCTGCCGGCATCCGCCCGCCGAAGACGTCCGCACCCAGGCCGCGTCCGCTCATGTCCAGCCTCCCGTCACGATCACCCTAAAGCGCAGCCGCGTGGTGTAACGCGACGACCCGAACGGACGAATCACGGTTAGCCGTTGCCGGACTGCTTCACACATCCGCCAAGGCCCACCGGGAGGGTCGTCGAAGTGCAGCACCCGCGGACGTCGGTGATGACGGGGCTCCTGACGGCCGGCTGCGCGCTCGGCAGCATCGCGCTGACGCTCAAAGCCGGCGACGGCACCCACTCGGCGCTCGACACCGCGCTCAGCACCACGACCGGGTTCCTCTTCCTGCTCGCGGGCGCGGTCGCGCACGTGCGGCGCCCGGCCAACCCGATCGGGGTGCTGATCGCCCTGGCCGGTGTCGCGCTGTTCCTCGAAGACCTGCAGTTCGCGCGCAACCCGGTGCTGTACACGATCGCCGTCCCGCTGCGCGCCGCGTCCAGCCCGGTGATCGCGCACCTGGTGCTCGCCTTCCCGCACGGCCGCCTCCGCTCGCGGTGGGAACGGCTGCTGGTCGCCGCGGCCTACCTGGTGGTACTCGGGTCGGGCCTGGTCGGGCTGCTGGCCGACGACGACCCGCGCGACCTGCTGGCGCTCCGGCCGGGCAGCGGCGCCTTCGCCGACCGGGTGCTGGACCTGGCCGCGACGGCGATCAGCGCGGGCGTGATCGTCGTGTTGCTCTACCGGTGGCTGAGCGGGCGGCTGCCGCAGCGGCGGCTGCTGTCGCCGGTGGTGGTCATCGCCCTGGCCGGCGCGCTGACGTCGGGGGTGGGCACGGCGCTCGGCGACGCGCACCCGCTGTCCGGGCCGCTGCTGCAGGCGTACCGGATCCTCTTCTGCCTGTGGCCGCTGGCGTTCCTGACCGGGGTGATGCGGGCCCGGGTCGGCAACGCCGAGATGATCCGGCTGCTGCTGGAGCGCGACGGCACCGGGCTGGCCGCGCTGGTGCAGGACGACGAGGTGTGGAAGGACAGCCGGTCGATCGACGCGCTCAACGCGGCCGCCGGGCTGGTGCTGGACAACCAGCGGCTCACCGCGGAGCTGGAACAGCGGCTGGCCGAGGTGCGCGCGTCGCGGGCCCGGCTGGTCGCGGCCGGCGACGAGGAGCGCCGCCGGCTCGAGCGCGACCTGCACGACGGCGCCCAGCAGCGGCTGGTCAGCGTGGTGCTGCTGCTGCGGATGGCCGGCCGCCGCTCCGGGGCCGGGCTGCCGCCGGAGATCCGCACCCTGCTCACCGGCGCGGTCGACGAACTGCAGACGGCGATCACCGAGCTGCGCGAGCTGGCGAGGGGGATCCGCCCGGCGATCCTCACCGAAGCGGGCCTGGTCGCGGCGGTCCGGTCGCTGGCCGACCGGATCCCGATGGAGGTGGCGCTGACCGTCGGCACGGTCCCGCGCCTGGACGCGGCGGTGGAGGCGACGGCGTACTTCGTGACGTCGGAGGCGCTGACCAACGCGCTGAAGCACGCCCGCACCGACCGCGCCGACGTGCGGATCGAGGTGGCGGGGGCGGAGCTGCGGGTCGAGGTGACCGACGCGGGTGTCGGCGGCGCGGACGCCGAGGGCGGCACGGGGCTGGCCGGGCTGCGCGACCGGGTGCAGGCGCTCGGCGGAGAGCTCGACGTCGTCAGCGGGGGCGGGGGAACGACGGTCACCGCGGTCATCCCCCTGTTGTGAAGTCTGCCGCGGCTGTCGTGAGTGGTAAGGAGGGTTTTTATACACCTAAAAACAAACCAACGACGCCCCTCGATTATTTCCCAGGTATT
>NZ_JBSGJD010000314.1:0-9632 GCF_053605405.1 Amycolatopsis sp. NPDC003861 | reverse complement strand
CGGTGCGTTGGACGCAACCAACGCCACATTGGGGCGCTTGGGGCCGGGGCTAGCGGAGGAGGCCTTCGCGGATGGCGACGCGCACGAAACCCGCGCGCCGCCGTTCGCCGGTCTTGTCGCGGATGCGGTCCAGGTAGGACCGGACCGTGCGGACGCTGATGTTGAGGATTTCCGCCACGTCGACGTCCCGCTCCCCCGCCGCCACCAGGCGGAGGACCTGCTTTTCCCGCTCCGACAGCACGATCTTCGGGCCGGCGTGCCGCTCTTCGCTGTCCTGGATGATCATCCCGGCCAGCGTCGGGGACACGTACGCGTTGTCGTCGGCGATCGTGCGGATCGCGCGCAGGAGCTCGTCGCCGTCGACGTCCTTGGACAGGAAGCCCTTCGCCCCCGCCTGCATCGCGCCGAGCACCTCCGGCTGTTCCGCGTGCGCGGACACCACCAGCACCTTGTGCCCCATCTGCCCCACTTCCAGGACCGCGGCCGCGTCCTGGACCCCCCGGAGCTTGAGGTCGAGGACGACGACGCTGCCCGCGGGCTGGTCCTGGACCGCGAACCGGGCCACCGAGTCGGCGACCGCGCCGAGCTCGATGTCGGGCGCCTCGGTGAGCACGCGGCTGAGCGCGTACCGGTAGAGCGGGTGGTCCTCGATCACCCCGACCGGGATGCGCCGCGCGGAGTCGGTCATTTGCGGCCGCCGCGCCGGGGGCCGGCCTCGCCGATCAGGCCGCGCCGGATGGCCTCCTTGACCAGGCCCGGCCGCCGCCGTTCGCCGGTCTTGTCGCGGATGCGGTCGAGGTAGCCGCGGACCGTCCGGACGCCGATGCCGAGGATCAGCGCGATGTCGACGTCCCGCTCCCCGGCCGCCACCAGCCGCAGCACCTGCTCCTCGCGCGGGGACAGCTCGGCTTCGGCCGACACGGCGGGCCGGTCGGCGTTGTCCTTCATGATCATCCCGGCGACCACCGCCGAGACGTACGCGCCGCCGCCGGCGACCGTCTTGATCGCGATCAGCAGCTCGTCGGCGTCGACGTCCTTCGACAGGAACCCGCGCGCCCCCGCCGCGATCGCGCCGAGCACGACCTCCGGTTCCGCCTGCGCGGAGACGACGAGCACGTGGTGGCCGAGCTCGCACACCTCCAGCACGGCCGCCGCCCCCGCGACGCCCGGCAGGCCCAGGTCGAGCAGGACCACGCTGCCCGGCGGCTGCCGGTGCACGTGGAACCGGGCGACCGAATCGACGACCGCGCCGAGCTCGACGAAGTCGGCTTCGGCCAGCACGCGTTCGACGGAGACGCGGTACAGCGGGTGGTCTTCGATGACCGCGACCCGGACCCGCCCCTGGTCCAGCTCACCCTCGGTCGGACGCTCTTCTGTCATGTGCACGACTTTCACCCCGTTCCACCCGACGGAGCCGGCCGCCCGGCCGTGGCCGGGTCCAGCGCGGGGCCCGTCGGCACCAATGCCAGCAAACTACCTGTGACCGGCGGTTTGGCGACGCCTCCGTAGCCGAGCGAGGCCAAGGCCTGCGCATTCACCACCGGGTACTTCCGGCCCGTGTCGGTCACCAGGTACGCGGTGACCGAACCGGCTTCGACGACGACGGCTCCCCCCGAGGGAGGTACGAACACCTCGTCCGCCACCCTTGCTTCGGTCCGGGTGGCGACCTGGATGGCTTTGGCCCCAACGGGAAGCGGGAATTCGGCCGAAACGAGCAACCGGCTGCCCTGAACGCACAGCGCCACGGAGTTCCCGGTGATCGGCGCCTTGCCGGGGATGCGGTCGGGGTAGGCGGCCGGATCGGCCCCGCCGGCCCGCGGCGCGCCGACCTTCGCGACCGCGGCGACGTCGGCCGCGCGCACGTCGACCGGCTTCGGCGTCCCTTCGTAGGCGGACGCGTTCGCCTCGGTGGTGACCAGCAGGCTCGCCTCGGTCTGCCCGACCGGCTCGAGCCCGTCCCGGCGCACGAGGTAGTACGACGTGGCGGCGCCGGGCGCGGCCATCGCGTCCACGACGGCGAGGACCTGGCCGACCCGGGTGTCCCGGCCGCCGACCCGGGGCCCCCGGTCGCCGGCGCCGTCGACGGGCAACGCCGTCAGGTCGCGGCCGGCCGGGACGGTGTCGATCCACCGCGACGACACCGCGATCGTCGGGTAGCTGTCGAACTGCAGCGCGGTCGCGGCCTCGTCGCTCAGCTGGTAGCGCCGCCCGCCGGCGAGCAGGAAGCGCTCCCCCTGCGGCAGCCGCACGATCACGCCCTGGTCCCGCGGCAGCTCGACGCCGGACGCGGGCGCGGCGAGCAGGACGGCGGTGCGCGGCTCGGCCGACGCGGGCGCGTCCTGGGTGGTCCGGCTGCAGCTCGTCCAGGGGACGGTCACGAGCGCGTTCGACGACGGCAGCGAGTCGGGCGCGCCGGGGATGCCGATCTGGGTGCCGCGGCCGGCCTTGCCGAGGTTCTCCGGCGAGACGGACACGGTGGTGTCGCCGTTGCCGCCGGCCAGCAGCCGCGCGGAGGCGTAGTTGAGCACCGGGTGCAGGACGCCGTCGGCGCCGAGCACGAACCGCGCGCCGGTGCCTTCCTCGACGATCACCTTGCCGCCGGCCAGCCAGTCCTTGCCGCCGGAGGGGTTGAGCAGCCCGATGATGCCGAAGACGGCGGTGACGAGGAGGGCGGCCACGACCCCGAGGACGGTGCTCAACACGAGTCGCCGGCTGGGTGAGACGGGGTGGTTGGCGTCGGCGGCGACGAGCGCGGAAACGAGCCTGCGGCGGAGGAACTGGTACGCCTGGATCTGGTCCCGCTGCGTCCACACGCTGTTGTGCCCCCGGATGTGTGCGTCATCCTCCCGAGCAGCCGATGCTAGGCACCCGACCGGGGTGCGGCGAGGGTAATTTTTACGCCCACGCGCTATCCGGGCAGGCAGTAGCGTCGGGGCCGGGGAAAGGGGAGCCCGTGTCCGTCGATACCGCCGTCCACCTGGCACCGTCCCGGCCCGCGGCGACACCGCTGCCGTGGTTGCTGCCGATCCGCCCGCTCCAGGCGGCGCTGTGGGAGCTCGCGGCGATCGCGGTGCTGCTCGCCTGGCTGGTCGACGGCGTCGCCCAGCCGGTCAAGCTCGGCGTCAGCATCGGTGCGGGGTTGCTGGTGCTGCTGACGTCGGTCCGCTTCGCGGGTCGGCACCTGGCCGGCTGGGCGGTCACGTGGACGGCGTTCCGGTTGCGCCGCCACGACACCCGCCGCGAAGGCCCGGACCCGCTGTTGAACGTGGCCGGACCGGTGAAGGTCCGCCAGCACGTGGACCGGGCGGGCAACCGGTTCGGCGTGGCGGAGATCGACGGCGGCTGGAGTGCGCTGGTCCGGTTGATGCCCGGCCCGGGAGCGCTGGAACCCCTGGTCGATGCCCTGCGTGCGGCTTACCGGCGAGCGGACATCCCCCTGGCATCGGCCCAGCTGCTGACGTGGGCGATTCCCCGGGGCGACCAGGTGCTGAGGGTCCGCTGGCTGGCGGTCCGCTACCGCCCGGACCAGGCCCCGATAGCGGCGCTGGCCCGCGGAGGCGGCGAGCTGGGAGCGTTGCGAAGCACGGCGTCAGCGGCGTTGAGCTTGATGGGAACGCTGGCGGAGGCCGGATACCAGAGCACGGTCCTGGAGGCAGGAGAGCTGGCAAAAGAGCTCCGGGTGGCGCTGGGCGTCCAGGGAGCGGCAACGACAGAGCCGGACCGCTGGAAGTCCTGGGTGTGGGACGATTCGACACAGATGTGCTTCACCCAGAGGTCCCCGAGGATGCTGGACGTGGCGGTACCGGGGGCGGCCTTCACGGCAACGTCGTACACGCTGACAAGAACGGCGGGAGGCAAGGAAAAGGCGGAGGTGACGGTCCGAGTGGGCGCGCGCCCGGGTGCTCCGGTTCCCGTGCCGCCCTCGGTGGTCCCGCTGCACGGGCGGCACGGGGCCGGGGTCCGGAAGACGCTGCCCCTCGCGCTGGACAGCTGACTCAGTTCACCACGAACGTCCTGATGCTCCGATCAGGCAGCTGAGCGGTGAAAGCCCCGTTCGACAGGGTCACGTCGGTGGACCGCGCCAGGGTCGCGCTGCCACTGGTCACCCAGCTCTGCGCGGCCCCGGAACCGATATCCCGCACAGTGAAAGCAAGATCCACCGCAGCGGTGTTCTTGTTGATCGCCACGATCACAACCCGAGACCCGCTCTTGAACGCGGAGACATAAACATTGGCCTGCGGATTGGCCGTAGCCGTGACCCGCGAGTACCCAGGCCGAACCCACTTCGAGAAGTGCGCCATACAGGCACCCCGCTTGCTGATCTGCCCATCCTCCCGCATCGGACCGTACGACCGCCGGATGTACCACCAAACGTAGGTCTGGAACCGCCCGTCCACCAAAGCCCGGTGCATGTGCTCACCGACGTCGAGAGCCTGCGGCCACAGGTCGGCGGAGTCGGTGCTGTTCGGGTAGTACACCTCAGTCATCCACAACTCCTTACCGCCACCCTTCTGCTGAAAAAGCGAATAGGGCAGATCGGCGAACCGGGTCCCGTAGAGGTGCGCACCGATGATGTCCACATTGGCCAGAGCGGAAGCATCGTTCAAGATAGGGTCGGACATGGCCTTCCGGTACTGAAAAGACTCGGGCGCAATGACCCGGGTACTCAACGACCCGGCATTCTCCCGCAGGAACCGCACGATCTCCGCGGCGGTCCAAGCCGTCCAGTCGTGCGCATAATCCGGCTCGTTCTGCACCGAGATCCCGTACAGGGGCACCCCGTTGTTCGCCATGAACGCGGTGAAGTCGTTGAGGTGCTGCGCATAGGACCCATAGGCGTTGTACCGCAGCCGCTTCCCCCCGGAGAAGCTCTCGGTCATGGAGGCGGGCGGGTTCCACGGCGAGGCGATCACCTTGGCCCCGAGCTGGCTGGCCCGCTTGGCCGTGGCGACCTCGCGACTCCAGTTGTTCCGATCCTCGTGCACCGGAATACGCAGCACGGTGAACCCCAATTGGCCGGTCCCGTTCCCGAACGCGGTCTCCCGCTGAGCGGCGTTGAGATCACTGATCCACACGGTGTGGTTCATCCCGCCGAAGCCCAGGATCGTCTGCTGCACGTTCGACGGCTCGACGACCACCGCACTGGCCGCCGCGGCCGGTGTCCGGCCCGCCAGCACCGGCAACGCGGCTCCCGCGGCCAGCACCGTCCGCCGCCGCAGCGGCGACCCCTCGATCCCGGACCGGTCTCGACGTGAAGTCATGAGCATCTCCCTAAGTCGACTGCCTGCACAGTCTGGGAGCGCTCCCACTGATCAGTATTAACAGCGTTCACGCGCCGGCGTCAACCCCGGACGGCTTCGTACACCCCCGCGATCATCGCCACCACCGGCACCAGCGACAGCAGGACCAGGAACTCCGTCACGTCCAGCAGCCGTGACCAGTACGGCGAACGCAGCCCGCGCGCCACCCGGGTGGCGTACACCAGGCAGAGCACCGCGGCCAGGACGACCGCGCAGCCCGCCGCGAAGATCACCGTGCGGTCACCCGAAGCCACCAGCCACACCCCGGCGCACACCAGCGTCGGCACGCCGAAGCCGACCAGCACCAGCCGCTGCGCGCGGCCCGCGTACGACCGCGACCGCAGGATCCAGGCCACGCCCAGCAGGGCCGCCAGGCCCGCGTCCCACGGCCCACCCGCGGAAAGCACCACCGACGCCGCCAGCACCACCAGGCCGAGGGCCACCAGCAACCCGGTCAGCACCGCCTGGGCCCGGGACGTCCGGCCGATCATCTCCGTGCCCAGCGACGGCTGTTCGTCCGCGCGGAACGCCTCCATGTCGTCCGGGACGCGCGGCAGCGGCAGCCGCGCCAAGCGCAGCGCCAGCATCGGGGCCACCGCCGCCAAGGCCGTGCACAGCACCGCGACCACGGCCGCGGCCGAACCCGCGGAGACGCCGGCCAGCAGCACGACCCCGGACGTCACCGCGCCGAAGCCCGCCGCGCCCGTGATCGCCACGAACCACGGCAGGCGGTCCGCCACCGAGACCGCCGCCAGCACGCCGTACACCGTCACCGCCGCGAACCCCGCGGCCAGGGGGCCCGCCGAGAGCGAGAACAGCGGATGCGGTGGCAGCACCGACATCCCCGCCAGCAGCGCCACGCCGACGCCGGCCAGCGACCCGGCCGCGCCGGCTTCGGCGTCACCGTACGCGCGGCTCAGCGCGCCGCCGCCGAGCAGCAGCACCAGAGCCAGCAGCCCGGTCCCGATCGGGGCCAGGACGCTGCCGGACGCCGCCGCCTGGACCAGCAAGCCGCCCGCCAGCAACAGGACCACGGCCGCGACCAGCCCGGACCGCCGGGCCACCGACGGGCCCCAGCCCCCGGACGTGTCGGCGACGCTGGCGATCGAGTCGACGACGTCGTCGAACAGCAGCGGACCCCGCGGGCGCTCCCGCGGGGTCAGGTGCAGCACTTCGCCGTCCCGGATCTGGGCCGCGGCGACGCTCAGGCCCAAGGCCAGCGGGGCGCCGCCGAGCCGGGAAAGCACCCAGCCGGGGTGCTCGGCCGACGCCTGCCCGGACGCGCCGGCGAGCCGGACCAGCTGCGGCACCAGCTCGGCGAACGTCGACTGCTGCGGCAGGGCGACGTCGACGCGGGCCCGCGGCGTCACCACCGTGACCCGCCGGGTGGTGCCGGTGAGAGAAGCGGTCATCACACGTCTTTCGCGGCCGCGATGACCGGGGCGAACTTGGCGGACGACGCCTCGGCCAGCTTCTGCAGCCCGGCGTTCACCGCTTCCAGCACGATCTCCGAGAGGTTGCGGGCGTCGTACTCGCGGATCGCGCGCGGGTCGATGTCGATCGAGGTGAAGCGGCCGTCGCCGCGGAGGGTGACGGTGACCTCGTTCTGCCGCGAGTGCGCCTTGATCTCCATCGCCTCGACCGTGCGCTGGATCCGCTGGACTTCCTCGGTCTGCTTGCGGACCTGGGAGAGGAGCTCGTCCATGTCGGGCACCGCGTACGGATCGGTCACTGTTGCTTCCCTTCGTGCTGGCGGACGTGGACGCTGGCCACGAACCGCTGGAAACCGGGTGAGAGCCGCCGGGCGGTCGCGGGCGCGGCCGTGCAGGCGAGCTCGAGCACGAGACGCTCGGCCGGCGTGGCGCCGGGGACCGTCAGGTGCACCTGGGTCTGGATCAGCTCGGTGCCTTCGCCGGTGCGCAGCCGCAGCAACTGCATGACGGCGGGAGCGGCCGCGTCGCCGACGTCGCGGCGGCTCAGCACGTCGAGCCCGGCCAGCGTCCGCGAAAGGCGTTCGACGGCTTCGCCCGCGATCGCGTCGATCGTCGTGTCGTCCGGCCGCTGCTGCACGCTCACCGTGATGTTCGGGACGAACTCGCCGGGCGCGGCTTCGTGCACGGCGACGAACACCGCGCCGGAGTCGCCCGGGTCGACCGCGGTCCAGCCGTCGGGGATGACGAAGTCGAGGGGAAGGGTCATCACAGCCCCACGTACGCGACCGCGTCGTCCCAAGCGGCACCGACGGCGTCGGCCGCGTCCGAAGCCGCGTGGCCGACGGCGTCGACCGCCGCGCCGCCGTACTCGCCGATCGTGTGGCCGAGTTTCGGCAGGTCGATGTCGATCTTCGCGCCGACCCCCAGGCCGAGGCCGAGTGCCGCGCCCGCCTTGAAGTTCACCTTGAGGTGCCCGGCGTCGTAGACGGCCTGGGCGTCGAGCTGCGCGCCGAGGCCGTACTGCAGCGTGCCGTTCGCGCCGACGCCGATGCCCGCGACGTCCGCGGCGACTTCGCCTTCGACCTTGCCGCCGACGAAGACGTTCGCGTGCGCGCCGACGCCGTGGGCGCCGATCGTGCCGGACGCGCTCGCCTCGCCGCCGGCGAACACCGTGCCCTTGGCGTGGGCTTCGGCGACGCCCCACGCCTTCTTGGCTTCGGCTTCCCCGTGCAGCGCCGCGAGTTCCGCGTGCCCGGACGCGGAGGCGTCCCAGCCCTTCGACGTGATCTTCCCGTCGTACTCCGGGGACCAGCCGTCCTGCTCGTGCTGGAACTTGTAGTAGGTGATCTCGGTGTTGCGGCCGATCTTCTCCTTCAGCCCGGACGCTTCCGGCTGCCCGAACGGCGTATCCGCCTTCTTCGGCGCCCGGGTGCCTTCGAGGCCGTCCCAGGTCAGCTTCTTCCAGCCGGAGTTGCCGAACCACGACGGCACGGTCCGCGGCCGCTTCCGGCCGTCGAGGGGCTCGCCGTTGAGCCAGTGCAGCTGCCCGCGGGCCCACTTGCCGAGCTCGTGCTCCAGGCGGCCGACGCCTTCGGGCGGGAACAGCTCGGCCAGCGCGTCGGAGAACTCCTCGACGACCTCGCGGGCCGCGGCGACGCTCTGTTCGCCGAGCTGCCGAGCGGCCTGGATGAACGCGCCGACCGAAGCGGAGTTCACCGCGCGGGCCTGCGCCGTCAGCTGGGCGGCGTAGGAGTCGAACTGCGTGAGCACCGAGTCGATGGCGGCTTCGGCGGACTGCACGAGCCGGGCCGCGGTGGCGAGCCGGTTCGCCTGGTCACCGAGTTTCGTCGCCGTGTCGGCGAGCTCCTTGCCGAGCTCGCCCGCGGCCGTCGCGAACGCCGTGTAGGCGTCACCGTCCCAGTCCGCGTGCAGGGCCTTCGCGGACTCGTCGATTTCCTTCGCCTGGCCGGAAACCGCCGTCGCCCGGGTCGCGACCCGCTGCGAGGCCGCGCTCAGCGCCCCGGGGTCCCCGGTGACGCGCCGGCGGCATTCGACGAGCACGCGCCGGTAGCCGGACAGCACGGAGCTGACCACCCCGGACGCGTCGACCACCCCCGAGCCCGCCACCGGCTAGTTCCCGGCCGCGTCGTAGCCGACGTGCTGGCTGAAGTGCTTGCCGTTGAAGTCCAGGTCGATGTCGAGGTCGAAGTCCTGGCCGCCCGGAGCCTCCACAGTGGACTCACCGGTGGTCAGGTTGGTGTGGATGACGACCTCGTCGGCGTGCCCGGCCGCCGGGGCGGGAATCGACGGCGCGGGTGCGGGTGCGGGCGCGGGCACCGAGGGCGTCGTCGCCGGGTGGTCGACGGGGATCCAGCTGTTCGCGGGTGTGGCACCGGTGGCACCGGTGCCGCTGGAACCGCCGCCGGTGGCGAGCGCGGGCGGGGTGTAGTCGGTGAACGAAGGCTGCTGCGGGATCCCCCCGCCGCTCCCGCCCGCCACCGCCTGCTGCCCCGACGGGCTCGCCACCGGCGGCGGGGTCTGCGGCGCGGTGACCGGGGTGCTCCCGATCGACGGCGCCGTCGCACCCGAGCTGCCGGAGGAGTGGTGGAAGAGCTTCTCGATCTCGCCGATGACCTGGGCGAGCGTGGTGACCTGCTGGGCGAGGTCCACCGCGCCGAGCGCCTTGAGCAGCGCGCCGATCGCGGTGATGAACGCCCGCAGCGACGCGCTCGTCGCGGTCGACAAAGCGACCGCCGCCCCGTAGGTCCACCAGTTCGACATCAGCGCGGCGACCGTGGGGTTCACCGCGGAGACGACCGCGCGGTAGGCCTCCTGCGCGGTCTTGATCAGCGTGCCGGAGACGCCGAGCAGCTCGGCGCCCTTCTGGACGACGTTGATG
>NZ_JBSGJD010000313.1:0-9661 GCF_053605405.1 Amycolatopsis sp. NPDC003861 | reverse complement strand
GCGCCCCAATGTGGCGTTGGTTGCGTCCAACGCACCGAACGCCACATTGGGTGCGTCAGACGCACCCAATGTGGCTTTGGGGCGCTTGGGGTCAGCCTTGGGAGATGTAGGCCTGCAGCTGTTCCTGGCTCTGCTCCAGCTGTTCCATCCGGTTCTTCACGACGTCCCCGATGGACACGATGCCGGCCAGGCGGCCGTCGGCGAGGACCGGGACGTGGCGGATGCGCCGCTCCGTCATCAGGACCGAGAGCTGGTCCACCGAGTCGTCCGGGGTGCAGCTCGCCACCAGTTTCGTCATGATCTCCGAGACCGGGCCGTCGAGCAGGCCCGGGCCGTGGTCGTTCAGGCGCCGCACGACGTCGCGTTCGGAGACGATGCCCGCGATGGAGCCGTCCGGGGCGACGACCACCATCGCGCCGACGTTGTGTTCGGCCAGTCCGGCCAGCAGCGTGGTCACCGTCGTATCGGGGGTGACCGTCGCGACCGCCGACCCCTTCTTGCGCAGCAGATCCGCAATCCGCATGGCGATCCTTCCCGTCGGTGAGCTGGATCACCACAGGTTAGGGCCCCCTGGCGCCCCGCGAAAGTCCGGCAAACGGGGCGTCTTCGTGGTATTGGTACCGATTCAGCCGAGCCGTTCGGCGAGCCCGTCGAGGGCCAGCCGGATCCCGGCCGCGTAGTCGTCGTCGCCGAGGGCGTCCAGGCGCGCGCGGGCCAGCGCCAGCTGTTCGCGGGCCGCGGGCAGGTCGCCGAGCTTGCGGTAGTCCTCGCCGAGATTGAGGTGCAGCGACGGGTAGAAGCCGCGCACGGCCAGGGACGAGTGGTACTCCCGGGCTCGCGAGTCGGTCAGCGAATCGGCCGCGGCCAGGGCCCGCAGGTCCCACTCGAGTTCCTCGGCCGGGTCGTCGCAGACGTCGGCCATGTGGTGGGCCAGTGCGACGCGGTGCAGCGGGTCGCCGTCGTCCCCGATCGAAGCCCACAGCCGCGCGAAGGTCGCGTACGCGCCGGCGCGGTCGCCGCCGATGTGCTGCCGCAGACCGGCGTCGATCGCCACCATCACGTCGTCGGTCATGCCGCTCCTTCGTCCGCCAGTGCCCGCAGCCGGGCCAGCCCGGGCTCGATCCGCTCGGCCGCGACCGCACCGTAACCGAACACGAGCCCGTGCCGCCGCTCCCCCACCCCGAAGTCCCCCAGCGAGTACAGCCGGACGCCGCGACGGCGGGCGGCGCGCACCAGCGGGCCGCAGTCCGCCGCCGCGAGCGCGCTGAGGTGCAAGCCCGCCGAAGACGGCAACGGCGTGAGGAAGTCGAACGCCCCCAGCGCCCGGGTCAGCAGTTCGTGCCGGGCGCGGTAGACCTTCCGCATCCGCCGGACGTGCCGGGCGAAGCCACCTTCGGCCATGAACGCCGCCAGCGCCGCCTGTTCGACGTTCGGCGCGTGCCAGTCGGTGAGGTAACGGGCCTTCACGAGCGCGGGCACCAGTGACGGCGGCGCGATGAGAAACCCCAGCCGCAACGCCGGCGAGAGCACCTTCGAGAACGAGCCGACGTACACGACCCGGCCGCGGGAATCCAGGCTGTGCAACGGTTCCAGCGGCCGTCCGGTGTAGCGGAACTCGGTGTCGTAGTCGTCCTCGACGAGCACCGCGTCGGTGCGCTCGGCCCAGTCGAGCAGCTCGAGCCGACGGTCCAGCGACATCGACAGGCCGAGCGGGTACTGGTGCGACGGCGTCACGTACACCAGCCGCGTCCCCGGCGGGATGGCGTCGACGACGATGCCGGAGGCGTCCACCGGCACCGGCGCGACCCGGACACCGCGCGCGCCGAGCACCAGCCGCGGCGGCGGGTAGCCGGGGTCCTCGACGGCGGCGAGGTCGCCGGCCCGCAGCAGCACCCGCGCGACGAGGTCGGTCGTCTGCTGGGCGCCCGCGGTGACGACGACCTGCGCCGCACTCGCACGGACGTCCCGCGAGACGCCGATGTGGCGGGCGATTTCGGCGCGCAACCCGGCGTGGCCCTGCGGGTCGCCGTAGGTCATCAGGTCGGCCTGGCCGGCCCGCAGCCGCTGCGTGATCAGCCGCCGCCAGGTGTCGAACGGGAACAGCGAGAGGTCGGGGACGCCCGGCCGGAAGTCGAACTCCGGCGCCGGGGCGAACGGCGCGGGCGGCGCCGGGACGGCGTCCCACTCCGGCAGCGGCCGCACGCCCGCGACGTCCGGCGCCGGCTCGGCGGAAACCGGCGAAGCCGTGACGAACGTGCCCGCGCCGACGCGCCCGGCGAGGAACCCTTCGGCGGTGAGCCGGTCGTAGGCCGCGCTGACCGTCGTCCGGGAGACCGCCAGCCGCTGCGCGAGCTCACGGGTGGGCGGCAACGCCTCGCCGGGCCGGATCCGGCCGGCCAGGATCGCCGCGCGCAGCTGCCGGTAGATCGCGTCGCGGTGGCCGCGCGTCCCGGTCAGGTCGATGTGGATCTCCACCGGCGCCAGTCTAGATTGGCCCATGAAGGTTGCGCCGGAGTTGGCACTGTTCGTGGTCCGCTGGCCCGCCTAACGTGCCCGGTATGGATCTCCGCGAACTCGACCGCCGCACCTTGCTCCTCCTCGACGAGCTGGTCGCCGGCGTCACCCCCGCCGACCTCGCCCGCCCCACCCCGTGCGCCGGCTGGACGCTCGCCGATCTGCTCCGCCACCAGGTCAGCGAGAACCACGCCTTCGCGACGGCGGCCCGCGAAGGCTCGGCACCGGACTGGGACGCCGGCTCCCTCGGCGACGACGCCCACGCCGCGTACCGGGCGTCCGTCGAGGACTTCCTCGACGCCTTCGCCGGCGACGCCGTGCTCGAGCGGCAGCTCACCATCAACCACTTCGGCACGTTCCCCGGCGCGATCGCCGCGCACATGCACCTGGTCGACACGGTCGCGCACGGCTGGGACCTGGCCCGCACGCTCGGCCTGCCCTACGAGCCGGACGCCGAAGCCGTGTACATCGCCACGAAGCTGGCCGAGCGGATCCCGGACGACGGCCGCGAGAAGAACGGCTCGTTCGCCCACAGTGTCGAAGTCCCCGCGGACGCGAGCCCCCTCGACCGGTTCCTCGCCCTGCTCGGCCGCGACCCCGCCTGGGCCGTCAGCTGACCTCGTCGGCCGGGGCGCTCCACGTGTTGCACGCCTTCGTCGCCTTGCCGTCGTAACCGGCCTTCGCCCAGGACAGCTGGTGCTCGCGCGAGCCGTGGGTGTCGCTGTCGTTGGCCCGGCCGTAGTCGGCGACCGCGGCGTTCGCCAGCGACCGGCTGATCGAGCCCGAGCCCGCGACGGCGGTCAGGAACAGCGCGCCGAAGCAGTTCGCCTGCAGTTCGATCCGGCGCACGACCTCCTTGTCGGCCGTGCTGTTCTCGTCCGGCGAGGTCATCTTTTCCGCCGCCGCGGACAGGATGCCGCTCTCGCGCTGCACGTGGTGGCCGTACTCGTGGGCGATCGTCGCGATGTGCCGGGCCTTGTTGAGCCCGGCGTCCGACAGCATCCAGTCGGTCGGGGCGTAGATCGTCGTGTCGCCGCCGCAGTAGTAGGCGACGGCTTCGTTCTCCGTCGGCGCCTCGCCGCACGAGCTGTGTTCCGGCAGCGTCACCGACACGGTGGCGGTGAGCGTCGGCTCGTTCGCCTTCTCCAGCGCCGGGCGCCACGACTGCTCCAGGCAGGTGACGAGCGCGGTGTAGTAGGCCTTGAGCTGCTCGGCCGCCCGGCCGAGGTCGGGCAGGGTGCAGGTGGCGGGCCCGGGGCTGATGCCGTCGCCGAGCAGGGGGTTGCGCGCCAGCTCCGGCACGGCCTTCGGGGGCTTGCCGGTGTCGCCGTACGCCCGGCCGGCGTCGGCGCCCTGCGCGGCGAACGCGCGGCCGTCCACCCGGCGCGGGATGGTGGCGGCGATCAGCGAGATGGACACCACGACGATCAAGACGCCGCTGACCGCGCCCCAGAACCGGCTGCGGGGTGGCGCGATGGGGACGGGCGGAGCCGCGGCCCAGTTCGGTGCCCACGGGTTCGGCTCCGGCACCCACGCGGGTTCCGGTGGCCGGGCCGTCCCCGGCCACGGCGGTTCGGCGTCGTTCACGATCTCCCCCTGCTGTGTGGCACCAGCATACGGACACCCCGGGAGGCAGGGATCACGAAACGAACACGCCACCGGGTGGCCCCGAGGCCGTCAGCCGGGCGAGACTGTCGGCATGAGTGTGGAGGATCCTTACCTGTGGCTGGAAGACGTGACCGGCGACGACGCGCTGGACTGGGTGCGCACCCGCAACGACGAGACGCTGGCCGAGCTGACCACCGGCGCGCGGTTCGCCGAACTGCGTGACGAGCTGCGCGAAGTGCTCGACGCCGACGATCGGATCCCGTACGTCCGCCGCCGCGGCGAGTTCCTCTACAACTTCTGGCAAGACGCCGGCCACCCGCGCGGCCTGTGGCGGCGGACGACGCTGGAGTCCTACCGGCAGGCCGAGCCCGAGTGGGAGCTGCTGCTCGACGTCGACGCGCTGGCCGAAGCCGAGGGCGAGAACTGGGTCTGGCAGGGCGCGACCGTGCTGCGGCCGGGCTACCGGCGCGGCCTGGTCGAGCTGTCCCGCGGCGGCGCGGACGCCACGGTGGTCCGCGAGTTCGACCTCGACGCGCACGAGTTCGTCGCGGACGGGTTCACCGTCCCGGAGGCGAAGACGCGGATCGGCTGGATCGACGAAGACCGCGTCTACCTCGGAACGGACTTCGGCCCGGGTTCGCTGACCAGCTCCGGGTACCCGCGGCTGGCCAAGGAGTGGCGCCGCGGCACGCCGCTCTCCGAAGCCGTCACGGTGTTCGAGGGCAAGCCCGACGACGTCTCGATCGGCGCGTCCCACGACCCGACCGAGGGCTTCGAGCGCGACTTCGTCAGCCGCGCGATCGACTTCTACCGTTCGGAACTGCACCTGAAGACGCCGTCCGGGCTGGTCAAGATCGACGTCCCGGACGACGCGAGCACGTCCGTGCACCGCGAATGGCTGCTGGTGCGGCCGCGGACGGCGTGGACTGTCGACGGCACCGAGCACCCGGCGGGCTCGCTGATCGCCATCCTCTTCGACGCCTTCCTGGCCGGCGAGCGGAACTTCACGACGCTGTTCACGCCCGACGAGCACACCTCGCTCGAGTACTGGGCCTGGACGCGCCACCATCTGCTGCTCGGCACGCTGCGCGACGTCCGCAGCGAGCTGCGCACCCTGACGCCCGGGCCCGGCGCCTGGACCGAAGAGCCCCTCGCCGGCGGACCCGAGTTCGGCAGTGCGGACATCTTCGACACCGATCCCGACGTCAGCGACGAGTACCTGATCGACTCCAGCGGCTTCCTCCAGCCGTCAACGCTGAGCTACGGGCACGTCGGCGAAGAGGTCGAAGTGCTGAAGCAGGCTCCGGCCTTCTTCGACGCTTCGGGCATGAACGTGGCGCAGTACTTCGCGACGTCGGAAGACGGCACGAAGATCCCGTACTTCGTCGTCCGGCCGTCCGGCGCCGAGGGCGGCCCGACGCTGCTGACCGGCTACGGCGGCTTCGAGATCTCGCTGACGCCGTCCTACAGCGGCATGATCGGCCGCGGCTGGCTGGCCCGCGGCGGCACGTACGTGGTCGCGAACATCCGCGGCGGCGGCGAGTACGGGCCCGGCTGGCACACCCAGGCGATCAAGGCCGAGCGCCACCGCGTGTACGAGGACTTCGCCGCGGTGGCCGCGGACCTGGTCTCGCGGGGCATCACGACACCTACGCGGCTCGGGATCCAGGGCGGCAGCAACGGCGGCCTGCTGATGGGCGTGATGCTGACGCGCTACCCGGACCGGTTCGGCGCGATCGTCAGCCAGGTGCCGCTGCTGGACATGCGCCGCTACCACCTGCTGCTGGCCGGCGCGTCGTGGATGGCCGAGTACGGCGACCCCGACGACGCCGCGGAGTGGGAGTTCATCTCGAAGTACTCGCCGTACCAGAACGTCCACAGTGGACGCGCGTATCCGCCGTCGCTGTTCGTGACCTCGACGCGCGACGACCGCGTGCACCCCGCCCACGCCCGCAAGATGGTGGCGCGGATGCGTGAGCAGGGGCACGACGTCCGGTATCACGAGAACATCGAAGGCGGCCACGGTGCCGCGGCCGACAACGAGCAGCTGGCGTTCAAGTGGGCGCTGGTGTTCGAATTCCTGTGGGAGCAGCTCACGAAGTGACCCGCGCGAGCACGACGCCGCCGACGATCAGGGCCAGCGCGGCCACCCGGCCGACGCTGAGCGGGTCCTTGGTGACGACGACGCCGAGCACGATCGCGCCGACGGCGCCGATCCCGGTGAACACCGCGTAGGCGGTGCCCACCGGGACGGTGTCCATCGCGCGCGACAGCAGGTAGACCGCGGCGGCGCCGAGCACGAAGCACAGGAGCGTCGGCCACGGCCGGGTGAAGTTCTCCGTCGGTTTGATGCTCTGCGACCAGGCGACTTCGACGAGCCCGGCGAAGACGAGCGTCACCCAGCCCATCAGATCGCCTCCAGTGCCGCTTCGAGCGACGCTTTCCGTTCGCCGTCGCGCGCGGCGAGATGCGGGTCGACCAGGGCGTTGGTCAGCTCGGCGTGCACGAACCGGACGTCGTCGACGCCGTAGTGCCCGGCGATGAAGTCCCGCAGGTAGCGCTCGTGGTGGTCGAACGGGGCTCGCGGCGTGCCCTCGGCGTAGGTGCCGCCGCGGGCGCCGGCGATGACGAACTTCTTGCCGCTCAGGTCCATCTTCGGGAACGTCACCTGATCGATCCACGCCTTCAGGGCGGCCGGGATCGAGAAGTTGTACATCGGCGCGCCGATCAGGACGACGTCGGCTTCGAGCAGCTCGGCCAGGAGCGGCTCGACGATCGCCCAGGCCCGCTTCCGCTCCGGCGTCTCGACGACGTCGGCGTAGTGCGCGGGGTCGGTGATCCCGGTTGCGAGCAGGGCGTCGCAGATTTCCGTCCAGGCCTCACCGATCACCGGGACCGGATCGGCGGCGAGGTCGCGGTAGGTCCGGGTGCCGCTCCAGCCGGCGGCGTACCGGGCGGACAGCTCGCGCGAGAACGACGAGCGGCGGGCGCTGGAGTCGAGGTGCAGCAGGTGGGGCACGATTCCTCCTCAAGTGGACGCGGTGTCCACTTGAGGCTAACTGGACGCCCCGTCCGGATATTCCCTAGGCTGGTGACATGCCCGAACGAGCCGACGCGGCCCGCAACCGCGCCAAGATCCTCGCGGCGGCCGAGGAGCTCTTCACCACCCGCGGCGCGGCCGAGGTGACGATGGAGGACATCGCCCGGGCGGCGGGCGTCGGCCGAGGGACGTTGTACCGCCGCTACCCGGACCGGTCGTCGATCGCGGTGGCCCTGCTGGACGAACACGAGCGGCGGTTGCAGGAGTCGTTGCTGCGCGGAGACCCACCGCTGGGCCCGGGCGCGCCGCCGTCCGAGCGGCTGGCGGCGTTCTACGAGGCGATGGTGCAGCTGCTGGAGCGGCACGCACCGTTGGTGCTGGGTGCGGAGGTGGGCCATTCGCGGTTCACGACGGGGGCGTACGGGTTCTGGCGGACGCACGTGCGGGTGCTGGCGGAGGCGGCGGGGGCTGCGGACCCCGACGTCCTGGCGGATGTGCTGCTGGCGCCGTTGGCTCCCGAGTTGTTCCTGCACCAGACGTCGCGAGGGGTGTCTTCCGAGCAGCTTGTCCGGACGCTGCGGCAGCTGGCCGGGCTCCTTTAGAAGAGCCCGCGCGGCCGGGAGCGCTTCGGGCGGTACCGCGGCTCCTCAACGCGGATCCGCGCGAGGGCGGCCTCGAACTCGGTGAGCACGTCGGCGACGAAGACGAGCCGGCCGACGCCGAGCCGGCGCAGCGCGGGCCCGTGGTCCGCGGCCACGGTGACCGCGACGCCGAGCAGCAGCACCCGCCAACCCCCGAACACCGTGGCGCGCGCTGCCTTGGACAGGCCGCCGAAGCCGGCGCGGAGCCGGTGGCAGTGGAAGGGGACGTGGCGCTCCTCGTCGGCGAGGATGCGGGCCGCGACCTGCGTCACCAAGGGGTCCGCCGGGCCATCGCGCAGAGCGCGGTAGTACCGCAGGGCGACGACCTCGGCGATGAGCAGCACCATGAGTTCCAGCCGCAGCCCGAGCGCCCGCCGCAGCTTGACGAACACGGTGTCCGACCAGTGGCTCGCCAGGGTCGGCACCCCACCGGCGCCGAGCAGCAGGCCGAGCATCCGCGCATGGTTCTGTTCCTCGGCGACGAAGAGTTTCACGGCGGCGAGGTAGGTGTCGTCCCCGGCGGCTTTCGCGATGAGGTTGGCCCCGTCGCCGGCTTCGCCGACCTGGAACCGCTGGATGCTCTTCGCGACGTCGGCGTGGAGGTGCGCGCCCCGTTCCCACGGCGGGTCTTCGCGCTGCCCGCGGCGTTCGGCCTCGGTTTCGAAATCCTGGAGCCAGTGTGCGTACGTCATCGGGTCGATGATGCCGCGTGCTTGTGGTCGGGGTGGGTGGCTTTCGTGGAGATCTGCGCCCCGTACCGCTGTTCGAACAGCGACGCGTGGGCGATCGAGCGCGCCGGCCGGATCACCCGGTAGTCGCGGCCGTCCAGCCGCGCCGTGCTGACCTGCGTCCGCCACCGCCCTCTTTCTCGCCGGCCACGGCGTCCCGGCCCTCATCGCGGAACGCGCGGCCGGCCCGTCCGCGCACCCGCGCGCCACCGGCCTCGGCTTCCGCACCATGGAGTTCTTCCGCCAGGCCGGGATCCACGGCGACGTCGAGGCCGTCGCCGTCCGGGCGGCCGCCACGCTCGGCAAGATCTCCGCGCCGACCCTGGCGACGGCGGACCTGCCGGACACCCCGCCCGCCGTGCCGAACAGCCCGAACCTCACGGCGAGCGAACTCAGCCCGGGCGTGCTGCGCGGCACCTGCCCGCAAGACAGGCTCGACGCGGTGCTGCTGAGCGCGGCGCGGGAGCGCGGAGCCACGGTCGCGTACTCGACCACGCTCGTCTCGGCGCACCAGGGACGACTCCGGCGTCACCGCGGTGCTCGACGGGCCGGACGGCCGGCAAACCGTGCGCGCGAGCTACCTGGTCGACGGCGGCCGCAGCGAGGTGCGCGCCGGGCGTTGCTGCGGCTCGAAGATCCCCGCTTGCACTGGGAACAGGGCCCGGCGGCGGCCGCCGCTCGCGCCGCGGCGGGCGTGGTCAACGCCCCGATCGTCCACCTCGGCTTCCGGTACGCCTCGGCGGCGGTGCTCGGCGCGCAGACCGCACTGCCGTCCACAGAGGACGTCATCCTGGACGGAACACCCGGTTCCCGCGTGCCGCACACGTGGCTGGGCAACGACGTGTCCACTTTGGACCTGGTCGGTCGGCGGCTCACGCTGCTCGCCGGCCCGTCTGGCCGGGCATGGCTCGAGGCGGCGCAGAGGCTCGACGTCGATGCCCACGTCGTCGAGGACGAAACCTGGCTTCGCACCACCGGGATCGCCGAGGGCGGCGCCGTCCTGGTGCGGCCGGACCACTTCGTCGCTTGGCGGAGCACCGAGCCGTCCGACGACCTCGGCAGTGTCGTGGCGCGGATCCTGGCCCGTTGAGCACCGCGGCCGAACCGGGCGGGTGACGCCCGGCTCGGCC
>NZ_JBSGJD010000312.1:0-9757 GCF_053605405.1 Amycolatopsis sp. NPDC003861 | reverse complement strand
GACGCCGCCGCCGGGCCCGTGGCGGCTGGCGTCCCGCGGCACCGGCAGCGTGGCGGACCTGGTCCTCCAGCCCTGGCCCGACGGGGACCGGCCCCTGGCACCCGGCGAGGTCCGGATCGCGGTCCGGGCGGCGGGCGTGAACTTCCGCGACGTGGTCACCGCGCTGGGCATGGTCGCCGACGAGCGTCCCCTCGGCGGTGAAGGCGCCGGTGTCGTGCTCGAGGTGGGCCCGGGCGTGACCGGCCTCGAAGCCGGGGACCGGGTGTTCGGCCTGCTGCCGGCCGCGGGACCGGTCGTGGTGGCCGACCGGCGGTCGGTGGCACCGGTGCCCGCGGGCTGGTCGTTCGCCCAGGCGGCCACGGTCCCCATCGTGTTCCTGACCGCGTGGTTCGGGCTGCGCGAGCTGGCCGGCCTGCGGGCCGGGGAGACGGTCCTGGTGCACGCGGGCGCCGGCGGCGTGGGGATGGCGGCGATCCAGCTCGCCCGGCTCTGGGGCGCGAAGGTGCTGGCCACGGCGAGCCCGGCGAAGTGGCCGGTGCTGGCCGCGCTGGGGATCGACGCGGACCGCATCGCGTCCTCGCGGACCACCGAGTTCGCCGACCGGTTCGCCGGCGCCGGTGTCGACGTCGTGCTCAATTCGCTGGCCGGCGCGCAGGCGGACGCGTCGCTGCGGCTGGTGAAGCCGGGTGGCCGGTTCCTCGAGATGGGCAAGACCGACGTCCGGGACCCGGCCGACCACCCCGGGCTGCGCTACCGGGCGTTCGACCTGATGGACGCCGGCCTCGACGCGATCGCGGGCATGCTGGCGGAGCTGGGAGAACTGTTCGCCCGCGGCGACCTGCGGCCGCTGCCGGTGACGGCGTGGGACATCCGCCGCGCGGCGGATGCCTACCGGTACGTGAGCCAGGCGAAGCACACCGGGAAGGTCGTCCTGACCCTGCCGGAGGTCCTCGGTGGCGACGGGACGGTCCTCGTCACCGGCGGGACGGGCACGCTTGGCGTCCTCGTCGCCCGCCACCTGGTCACCCGGCACGGGGTACGCCGGCTGCTGCTGCTCAGCCGCCGCGGCCCCGACGCGGACGGGGCACCGCAGCTGCGGCAGGAACTGGCCGAGCTGGGCGCCGAAGTGACCGTTTCGGCGTGCGACGTCACCGATCTCGACGCGCTGCGCGAGGCCGTCCGGGGGCACTCGCTGAAGGCCGTCGTGCACACCGCGGGGGTGCTCGCGGACGCCCCGGTCGAGGCGATCCGGCCGGACCAGGTCGGCGCCGTGCTGGCGCCGAAGGTCCGGGGCGCCTGGAACCTGCACGTGCTCACCCGGGACGCCGACCTGGCGGCGTTCGTGCTGTTCTCGTCGCTGGCCGGGGTCGTCGGCAGTCCCGGTCAGGGTGGCTACGCCGCCGCGAACGCGTACCTCGACGGGCTCGCCGAGTACCGCGGGCGCCTCGGCCTGCCGGCGATCTCGCTGGCCTGGGGCCTCTGGGACCGGGCGAGCGGGATGAGCGGGGGACTGGGCCGCACTGACCGCGCCCGCATCGCCCGCGGTGGAGCGGTCGCGATGAGCGACGAAGACGCCCTCGCCCGGCTCGACACCGCGCTCGAGGCCGCGGCCGCAGCGGTGGTGCCCGCCGCCGTCGACACCACCGCCCTGCGGACCGGCCCGGTGCCCGAGATCCTGAGCGGGCTGGTGCACCGGCCGCCGCGGCGCAGCGCGCAAGGGACGGCCGGGGCGCCGAGCGGGCTGGTCCAGCGGCTGACCGGGCTCGGTGCCGCCGAACAGCAGCGCGTGGTGCTGGACGTGGTGCGTCGCGAAGCGTCGGCCGTGCTCGGGCACGCCGGTGCGGACGCCGTCGACCCCGAACAGCCGTTCAAGGACCTCGGATTCGACTCGCTGACGGCCGTGGAACTGCGCAACCGCCTGGCCAACGCCACCGGGGCGCGGCTGCCCGCCACGCTGGTGTTCGACCACCCGACCCCGGTCGAGCTGGCCCGGGAACTCGCGGCCGCCGTCGCGCCCGCGGCCGCGACCCCGGCCCGGACCGCACTGTCCGAATTGGACCGGGTCGAGCTGGCGGTGCCCGCGCTGCTCGAAGACGGCGACGCCGGCGAGGTGCTGGCCCGGCTGCGGGAACTCGTGCGCCTGCTGGAGGTCCCGCCGCCCGGCGAACCGGAGGCCATCGACCCGGACGCGGCGACCGACGACGAACTGTTCGACCTGCTGGACCAGCTGGGCGAGCCCCGGGGAAGGCGAGACGCGTGACCACCAGCGAAGACAGGCTCCGCGCCTACCTCAAGCAGGCGGCCAACGACCTGCTGGCCAGCCGGCGGCGGGTCCGCGAACTGGAGGACCGGGACGCCGAGCCGATCGCGATCATCGGGATGGCGTGCCGCTTCCCGGGCGGGGTGTCCTCGCCGGAGCAGTTGTGGGACCTGGTGGCCGGCGGCGGCGATGCCGTCTCGGCGTTCCCCGGTGACCGCGGCTGGGACCTGGAGCGGTTGTTCGACCCGGATCCGGATCGGGCGGGCACGTCGTACGTCCGGGAGGGCGGTTTCCTCGACGACGCTGCCGGGTTCGATGCGGGGTTCTTCGGGATCAGCCCGCGGGAGGCCTTGGCGATGGATCCGCAGCAGCGGCTGCTGCTGGAGACGTCGTGGGAGGCGGTCGAACGGGCGGGCATCGATCCCCTTTCGCTGCGGGGCACCGACGTGGGCGTGTTCGCCGGCCTGTTCGGCCAGGACTACGGCTCGCGCGTGCGCGGCGCGCGCGACGACGTCGAAGGGTATCTGGGGTCCGGTTCGGCGGGGAGTGTCGCGTCGGGCCGGGTGGCGTATTCGCTGGGTTTCGTGGGGCCGGCGTTGACGGTGGACACGGCGTGTTCGTCGTCGCTGGTCGCGATTCATCTGGCGGCGCAGGCGTTGCGCCGCGGTGAGTGTTCTCTGGCGTTGGCCGGTGGGGTGACGGTGATGGCGTCGCCGGTGTCGTTCGTGGAGTTCAGCCGTCAGCGTGGGCTGGCTGCCGATGGGCGGTGCAAGCCGTTCGCCGGTGGCGCGGACGGGACCGGTTGGGGCGAGGGTGCCGGACTGCTCCTGCTGGAGCGGTTGTCGGTGGCGCGGGCGGCGGGGCATCGGGTGCTGGCGGTGGTCCGGGGTTCGGCGGTGAATCAGGACGGGGCGTCGAATGGGTTGACGGCGCCGAATGGTCCTTCGCAACGGCGGGTGATTCGGGCCGCGCTGGCGAGCGCGGATCTATCCACTTCGGACGTCGATGTGGTGGAAGCGCATGGCACGGGGACGTCTTTGGGTGACCCGATCGAAGCGCAGGCGCTGCTGGCGACGTACGGGCAGGATCGGGTCGAGCCGTTGTGGCTGGGTTCGGTGAAGTCGAACATCGGGCACACCCAAGGGGCCGCCGGCGTGGCCGGGGTGATCAAGATGGTCGAGGCCATGCGGCGGGGGGTGCTGCCGCGGACGTTGCACGTGGACGAGCCGACGCCGAAGGTGGATTGGTCGGCGGGTGCGGTGCGGTTGCTGACCGAGGCACGCGAGTGGCCGGTGGTGGATCGGCCGCGGCGAGCGGGGGTGTCGTCGTTCGGGATCAGCGGTACCAATGCGCACGTCATTCTCGAACAGGCGCCGGAACCGGAGCCGGACGCCGAGCCGCCGGAGGTGCCGGGCGGGGTGGTGCCGCTGGTGGTTTCCGGCCGCGGGGAGGCGGGGTTGCGCGCCCAGGCGGCCGCCTTGCTGTCCGTTGTGGAGAGTGCCGAGGTCCCGCTCGCCGAGGTGGGGCGCGCGCTCGTGACGAGCCGGGCTTCGCTGCCCGACCGGGGTGTGGTGCCGGCGGCCGACCGGGCCGAAGCCGTCGCCGGGCTGCGGGCGCTGGCCGAGGGCACCCCCGGCGTCGTCACGGGCACGGCCGTCCCGGGCGGCCTCGCGATGGTGTTCTCCGGGCAGGGCAGCCAGCGGGCGGGCATGGGCCGGGAGCTGTACGAGCACTTCCCGGTGTTCCGGACGGCGGTGGACGAGGTGTGCGCGGAACTGGACGCCGTCACCCTGCCCTCGGTGATGTTCGAGGACACCGACGGCGTGCTGGACGAGACGGGGTGGGCGCAGCCGGCCTTGTTCGCGTTCGAGGTGGCGCTGTTCCGGCTGCTCGAATCGTGGGGGCTGGCCCCGGACGTCGTGGCCGGTCACTCCCTCGGCGAACTGACGGCGGCGTTCGTGGCCGGCGTCCTGGACCTGCCCGGGGCGGCGCGGCTGGTGGCGGCCCGGGCGAGGTTGATGCAGGCGTTGCCGCCGGGTGGCGCGATGGTGTCGATCGCCGGGGCGGCCGAGGATCGGGTGCGGAAGGTGCTCCCGGGCTCGGGAGTGTCGCTGGCGGCGGTGAACGGTCCCGAGTCGGTGGTGATTTCGGGCGAGCGGGCCGCGGTGACGGCGGTGGCGGACGAGCTGCGGGCCGCGGGGTGCCGGGTGCGGCACCTCCGGGTGTCGCACGCGTGCCACTCGGAGCTGATGGAGCCGATGCTGGACGACTTCCGTGACGTGGTGAAGTTGCTTTCGTTGCGGGAGCCGGTGATCCCGCTGGTGTCGAACGTGACCGGCGAGGTGGCCCAGCCGGGGGAAGTGTCCGATCCGGAGTACTGGGTGGAGCACGTCCGAGCGACCGTGCGGTTCGGCGCCGGTGTCGCCGCGGTGGCCGGATCGGGTGTGTCGACGGTGCTGGAAGTCGGCCCGGGCGCGGTGCTGACCGGCCTGGGTGTGGACGCGCTGCCCGCGGACGCCCGCGTGGAGTTCGTCGCGACCGCGCGGAAGAACGTATCCGAGGTGCGCGGGGTACTGACCGCGCTGGCGGAGCTGCACGTGCGCGGTGTCCGCGTGGACTGGACGGCCTGTCTCGGGCCCGGAGGCCGTCGGCCGGATCTGCCGACGTACGCCTTCCGGCACGAGCGGTTCTGGCTGGACGCGGCACCGGACGCCGGGGACGTCTCCGCGGCCGGCCTCGATTCGCCCGGGCATCCGCTGCTGGGCGCCGCGGTGCCGCTCGCCGGTTCCGGCGGTGTCGTGCTGACCGGCCGGCTGTCGGTGCGGTCGCACCCCTGGCTGGCCGAGCACACCGTGGCCGGCGCGGTCGTGGTGCCGGAGTCGGTGTTCGTCGAGCTGGCCGTCCGGGCGGGTGACGAGACCGGCTGCCCGGCGATCGGTGACCTCGTCCTGGACCGGCCGCTGACGCTGTCCGGGGAGGACGCGGTCCGGTTGCAGGTGGCCGTGGCCGAGCCCGGCGAGACGGGCGAACGGGGGATCACCGTCCACGGCCGTCCCGAATCCGGCCGGACGTGGACCCGCTACGCGTCGGGGACCCTCACCCGGACCGCGCCCCGGCCGCCGCTCGCCGAGCGCCCGCCCGCGGCGAGGGAACTCGACATCTCCGGGTGCTACGACGACCCGGCCGACGGCCGCGGCTACGGCACGCAATTCCGCGGCCTGACCGCGGCCTGGTCCCACCGGCGGGAAATCCACGCCGAAGTCACCGCGCCCGGGGCCGCCGACACCGGATTCGGCCTCCACCCCGCCCTGCTCGACGCCGCCCGGCAAGCGATCGCACTCACCGCGGAGGCGCCGGACGGTCCACAGTTGGCGGCCGCCTGGACCGGCGTGACCCTCCACGCCACGGGCGCCACCACGCTGCTCGTCCACGTCGCCCCGGCGGGACCGGCCACTTTCCGTTTGACGGCCACCGACCCCGCGGGCGCGCCGGTTCTCACCGTCGAGAGCATCACCCTGCGCCCGTTCGGCCCCGACGAGCCGGCCGCCCCGCAAGCCGCGGATTCGCTGTACCGGGTCGGCTGGCTCCCCGCCGAGGCCGCGCCGGAGGGGGAAACCGTGGTCGCGAGCCCGCGTTGGGCCGGTGCCGGTGTGGAGGCGGCCGTGCGGTCTGGTCCGTCGGCCGGGCCCGAGCTGGCGGGGGGATCCGCTTCGACGGGGGTGGCGAGTCCGGGTTCGGCCGGCGCCGATGTCGAGGCGGCCGTGCGGTCTGGTTTGTCGGCCGGGTCCGCGCCGGATGGCGAACCCGCCCTGACGGTGGTGGCGAGCCCGCGCCTGGCCGACCGGCTGGCCGCCGCCGGGATCGATGTGCGCGTCCGGCCCGGCCTGTCCTCCGGGCCCGCGCCGGACGGCCCCGTGCTGGCGGAAATCGAGGCCGCCGACGTGCCCGCCGCAGCGGGCGAAGCCCTCCGGCTGTGCCAGGAGTGGCTTGCCGAGCCGCGCCCGGCCGCGGCGCGCCTGGTCGTCCTGACCCGCGATCCGGCGGACACCGGCGACGCCGCCGCCGCGGCCGCGCGGGCAGTTGTGCGGTGCGCGCAGTGGGAACATCCCGGCCGGTTCGTCCTTGCCGCCCTCGACGCCGACGATCGCTCTCTCCGGGCCCTGCCCGCCGCCCTTCGCGGCGGGGAACCCGAATTGGCCGTCCGGGCCGGGGTGCCGGTTGTGCCCCGGCTGGTTCGCGCCGGCGCCGGAAGCGGCGGAGCCCGGCGCCTGGACCCGGCCGGCACCGTCCTGATCACCGGCGGCACCGGAACCCTGGGCGCGGTGCTGGCCCGGCACCTGGTGGCCGAGCACGGCGTGCGGCACCTCCTGCTGCTCGGCCCGAGCGACGCGGCCGGGGCGAGCACGGCCGAGCTGGACGCCGATGTGCGGGTCGTCGCGTGCGACACCGGGGACCGCGAAGCGCTCCGCCGGCTGCTGGCCGAGCAGCCGCTCACCGCCGTGTTCCACCTTCCGACCACCCCGGACGACTGCGCCCTCACCGAACTCACGCCCGAACGGCTCGCCGCCGTCGTGCAGTCCGAAGTGGACCGAGTAGTGCACCTGCACGAGCTGACCCGGGACCTCGCCGCGTTCGTCCTCTTCACCTCGGCCGCCGGCCTCACCGGCGAGGCGGGCCGCAGCGTGGCCGGCGCGGTCGGCGCCTGCCTCGAGGCCCTCGTGCGGCAGCGGCGCGCGCAGGGGCAGCCGGCCCTGTCGATTGCCTGGGCACAGCCCGGCCACGGCATCCGGCCGCTGTCCGAGGAAAGAACGGTGCGGCTGCTCGACGCCGCGCTCGAACACGGCGATCCGGTGCTGATGCCGGCCGAGCTGGACTTCGCCGAGCTGCGGGCCCGTCCGGTCCCCGCGCTGCTGCGGGCCCTGGTGCGGCCGGGCCGGCGGGTGGCCCAGGCGAGCGCGGCGACCCGCGGTGCGCTGGCCGAACGGCTCCGCGGCCTGCCCCCGGCCGACCGGTACCGGGAACTGCTGGAGCTGGTGCGCAAGGAGGCGGCGGCCGTCCTCGGCCACGCACCCGGCGACGCGGTCCCGGCCGAACGGGCGTTCACCGAGCTGGGCTTCGACTCGCTGACCGCCGTGCAGCTGCGGAACCGGCTCACGGCCGGCACCGGGGTGCCGCTGCCGGCGACGCTGCTCTTCGACCACCCCAACCCGGCCACCCTGGCGCGCCTCCTGCAGGCCGAGCTGTTCCAGCCCGCCGACGACGTGCCGCCGGCGATGGCGGAACTCGACCGCCTCGCGGAAAGCCTGGCGGACATCCCGCGGGGCAGCGCGCTCGAAGGCGAGATCACGGCGCGGCTGCAGGCGATGCTGTCGCGCTGGAAGGAACGGACCGACCCCGGCGCCGGGCCCGCACTGCCGGCGGGGTCGGCGGCGGCGCTGTTCGACTTCATCGACAACCAGCTCGGCCGCGGCAAGACAGGGGAGCCGTAGGGGGTTGGCCAAGGGGGCCACCGGTGACGCGGCCGGGCGAGACTGGAATCGGCCCGCTGACTCCACAGTGACCGCTGTCCGGCCGCGGTCGACCTGCGCCGGGCTCGTTTACGGAAAAGGGTTGCACCGACATGACGGATGAAGAGAAGCTGGTCGACTACCTCAAGTGGGTCACCGCCGATCTGCAGCGGGCCCGCCATCGCGCCGACGAGCTGGAAGCCGCCGCGACCGAGCCCGTGGCGATCGTCGGGACGGCCTGCCGCTTCCCGGGCGGGGTGCGTGGCCCGGAAGACCTGTGGCGGCTGGTCGCCGACGGGGTCGACGCCATCTCGCCGTTCCCCGACGACCGCGGCTGGGACGTCCGGAACCTGTTCGACCCGGACCGCGGTGCCTTCGGCAAGTCCTACGTCCGCGAAGGCGGTTTCGTCCACGACGCCGCGGACTTCGACGCCGGGTTCTTCGGGATCAGCCCCCGCGAAGCCGTGACGATGGATCCCCAGCAGCGCTTGCTGCTGGAGACGTCGTGGGAAGCCTTCGAGCGCGCCGGTATCGACCCGATGTCCTTGCGCGGCGGCGAAGTCGGGGTGTTCGCCGGGATGGCCTACCACGACTACGCGATGCGCCTGAACCGCGTGGCCGACGAGTACGAGGGCTACCTCGGCGCCGGCAGCTCCGGCAGTGTGGCCTCCGGCCGGATCGCGTACACCCTGGGGCTGGAAGGTCCGGCGTTGACGGTGGACACGGCGTGTTCGTCGTCGCTGGTGGCGATCCACCTGGCGGTGCAGGCGCTGCGGCGCGGTGAGTGCACGATGGCGCTGGCCGGCGGCGTGACGATCCTGTCGGCGTCCGGGACGTTCGTCGAATTCAGCCGGCAGGGCGCGTTGTCCCCGGACGGCCGCTGCAAGTCCTTCGCCGCCTCCGCCGACGGCGCCGGCTGGGGCGAAGGGGCCGGCCTCGTGGTGCTGGAACGGTTGTCGGTGGCCCGGGAACGAGGACATCGCGTGCTGGCGGTGGTCCGGGGTTCGGCGGTGAACCAGGACGGGGCGTCGAACGGGTTGACGGCGCCGAACGGCCCGTCGCAGCAACGGGTGATCCGGGCGGCACTGGCCGACGCAAGGCTGTCCACTTCGGACGTCGACGTGGTGGAAGCCCACGGTACCGGGACTTCGCTGGGGGACCCGATCGAGGCGCAGGCGCTGCTGGCGACGTACGGGCAGGATCGCGAAGAGCCCTTGTGGCTCGGGTCGATCAAGTCGAACATCGGGCACACCCAAGGGGCCGCCGGCGTGGCCGGGGTGATCAAGATGGTGGAGGCCATGCGCCGGGGCGTGCTGCCGCGGACCTTGCACGTGGACGAGCCGACGCCGAAGGTGGACTGGTCCGCCGGGGAAGTGCGGTTGCTGACCGAAGCACGCGAGTGGCCGGCGGTCGACCGGCCGCGGCGGGCGGCGGTTTCGTCGTTCGGCATCAGCGGAACGAACGCCCACCTGATCCTCGAACAAGCGCCCGATCCCGAACCCGCGCCGGAGGGCGACCAGGTGCCCTTCCCCGATGGTGTGGTGCCGCTGGTGGTGTCCGGCCGGAGCCTACCCGCGCTGCGGGGTCAGGCCGCGCACCTGGTGTCCTTTGTGGACAACAACGGCGGGTCGCTGCCCGACGTGGGGGCGGCGCTGGTGACCGAGCGGGCGTCGCTGCCCGACCGCGGTGTCGTCGTGGCGACCGATCACGCCGCGGCGGTCGCGGGATTGCGGGCGCTGGCCGATGGGAAAACGGCTCCGGGAGTCGTCTCGGGGGTGGCCGACGTCGAGGGCAAGCGGGTGTTCGTGTTCCCGGGCCAGGGCGCGCAGTGGGTCGGGATGGGGCGTGAGCTGCTGGCGGTTTCGCCGCTGTTCGCCGGAGTGGTGGCGGACTGTGAGAAGGCGTTGTCGCCGTGGGTGGATTGGTCGGTGACGGAGGTGCTGCGGGACGGCCTCGAGCTGGATCGGGTGGACGTGGTGCAGCCGGCTTC
>NZ_JBSGJD010000311.1:0-9766 GCF_053605405.1 Amycolatopsis sp. NPDC003861 | reverse complement strand
CGCCGTCGCCGCCCCACGGGCAGCCGGTGGCGGGGCCGCGCGGTTCGGGAACCCGGCCGGCCCGGGCGAGCCGGGCGCGGCGACCGGGGTGCGCGGCGGTGCCGGGCGCTGGCTTCCGTCCCCCGGGCGCTGACCTCCGTCACCCGGGCGCAAACCGACGTCACCCGGGCGCTGGCTTCCGTCCCCCGGGCGCGGGGCGACGTCGCCGGGGCGGACGACCTCCGTGCGCTGCGCCGCCGGGCCGAGGTTCGCGCCCGGAACCGCGCCCAGCCGGGCCATCGCTTCGCCGGGCAGCGCGCCGGTGCGGTCCGGGTCCACCAGGACCGCCCGCAGCGCGCCGCGCGCGACGACCGTCTCGGGCTGGTCGAGGCTCGTCGGCACGACGCCGGTGCGTTCGTGCACCAGCCGCGAAATCATCGGGATCCGGCTCGACCCGCCGACCAGGAAGATCGCCGTGAGCTGCTTCGGCCGCAGGCCGGCGTCGCCGATCGCGGCGACCGTCAGCTCGACGGCCCGGCCCAGCGGGGCCGCGATCAGCCGCTCGAGGTCTTCGCGCGTGACGTGCGCGTCGGCGAACGGCGGCGGCATCGGCACGTCGGTGTAGGCGTGCCGCGACAACGTCTCCTTCGCGCCCCGCACGTCCTGGCGCAGCACGCGGCGACGGCGCCGGTCGGCCAGCTCACGGCCTTCGACGAGCTCGCGCCAGGCGTCCGGATCCGCCGCGGAGACCAGCGAACCGACGTGTTCGAGCAGGGCCTGGTCGATGTCGGCGCCACCGAAGCTGGGATCGCCCCGGGTGGCGAGCACCTGGAAACCGCCGCGCTGCGGGCGGCCGGCCCGGTCCCGCGCGGTCTCCGGCAGCCGCCGCACCACGCTGACGTCGACCGTGCCGCCGCCGAGGTCCAGCACCGCGAGCGCGTCGCCGGGGCGTCCGCTGAACTCGACGGTGCGGTCGTTGGTCACGTCCTGCGGCGCGAACGTCGCCGCGTGGTACACCGCCGCCGCGACGGGCTCCGGCACCAGCGCGACCTCGCGCGCCAGCCCGCCGGCGGCCTGCCGCAGCAGCCGGGTGCGGATGGCACCCCAGTCCGCGGGGTGGGTCAGCACGAGCAGGTCGACTTCGGCGTCCCCGGCCAGGCGGCGCGCTTCGGACACCGCGCGCCCCAGCACGGCGTGCACGACGTCGGTCACCCGCAGCACGTTCTCGCCGAGCAGCAGCTCGCCCTCGTCGATCCGCCGCTTCGGGTTCGGCTCGTACCGCGACGGGTCGACCGCCGCCTGCCGCTCGGCCTCCTGGCCGACGAACAGCGTGCCGTCGGCCGCCGCGTACACGGCCGAGGACATCAGCGGCTGGCCGTCGATCACCACGACCTGCGGCTCGCGCCCGTTCACCGAGGCGACGACGCAGGTGCTCGATGTCCCGAAGTCCACCGCAACCCGGACCGTCACCAGCAGCTCCCGCAATCGTGTTCGGGCTTCCTTGCGCCCCACCGGGACGCGCACCCGGGGAGGAACCTACCCACCCCGCCGGGAGCGCGTCCGGCCGCCGTCGTCAGTCGGGCTGGATCCACGACACCTGGATGAGCTGCTTGCCGTTCTTCCGGGTCAGCAGGTTGCCCCGGCCCGGCGGCATCGCGCTCGGCTTGATGTTGCCGACCAGCGCACCTTCGTCGCGCGAGCCGTTCATCACCATGCCCGGGGCCGCGATCTCCTTGAGCTTGCCGATGATCGGGTCGTACATCGCCTTCGACGCGCCACCGGTGCGCCGCACCACGACCAGGTGCAGGCCGACGTCCTTGGCCTGCGGCAGGAAGTCGGAGATCTTCCGCAGCGGGTTGTTCGTCGACGTGGCCACCAGGTCGTAGTCGTCGACGAGGATGAACAGCTCCGGGCCCTTCCACCAGGACCGCGTCTTCAGCTGCTCCTGCGTGACGTCCGGGCCCGGGAGGCGGCGGGTCATCGAGTTGAAGACGTCGCCGACCATGCTCTCCAGCTGCGCGGACGAGACCGCGTACCCGAGGAGCGAGTCGCCCTGGATGAAGCCGAGCATCGTGCGCCGGTAGTCGACCAGCAGGATCAGCGCTTCCTTGGCGGTGTAGCGCTCCGAGATGCCCCGGGCGATCTGCCGCAGCAGGTTCGTCTTGCCCGACTCGCCGTCCGCGAAGGCGTAGAAGTGCGGCTCGGCGTTGAAGTCGATGTAGATCGGCTGCAGGTCCTCTTCGTTGACGCCGATCGGGATCAGCTTCGAGTCCCGTGCGGAGTCGAGCTTGAGCACCTCTTCGTAGGTGATCAGCTCCGGCAGCAGGCGGACCTGCGGGGCGACCCGGCCGCGCCAGGCGCCCTTGATCTTCGCCACCGCGTCGGCCACGCCGGCCGCGATCGTCTCCGGGTCGCTGGAGCCGTCGATCCGCGGGAGGCCGCCCAGCATGTGCAGCTTCTCGCGGGTCAAGCCGCGGCCCGGCCGCCCGGCCGGGATGTTCACCGCGACGCGCCGGTCGATGTCGGACTCGGTCGGGTCACCGAGGCGCAGCTCGAACCGGGTGCCCAGCATGTCCTTGATCGCCGGGCGGATGTCGGCCCACCGGTTGGCGGCGATGACGACGTGCACGCCGTAGGACAGACCCTGGGTGGCGAGCCGGGTGATCGTGGTTTCGAGCTCTTCGAAGTCGTCGCGCAGGGCCCGCCAGTTGTCGACGACCAGGAACGCGTCGCCGAACGGGTCCTGGTCCGGCCGGATCTCGCCGCGGCGCTTGCGGTTGCGGAACTCGGTCATCGAGTCGATGCCCATCGCCCCGAACCGGCCTTCCCGCTCGGTGAGCAGGGTGGTCAGCTCGGCCACGATCCGGCGGGCCTTGTCCGGCTCGCGCCGGGCCACCGCGACCCCGCCGACGTGCGGCAGGTCGGCCAGACCGGCCAGGGTGCCACCACCGAGGTCGAGGCAGTAGAACTGCGCTTCCTCCGGGGTGTGCGTCAGCGCCATCGACATGATCAGCGTCCGCAGCATGGTCGACTTGCCGGTCTGCGGGCCGCCGACGATCACGCCGTGCCCCGCCGCACCGGCGAAGTCCGCCCACAGCGGGTCACGCCGCTGCTCGTACGGCCGGTCGATGATGCCCAGCGGCACCTGCAGCCGCCCGTTGCCGAAGTAGCCCACCGGGGAGAGGCCGCGGTCGTCGGTCGGGTTCAGGTTGGGCAGCAGCGTGTCGAGCGAGTTCGGGTCCTTCAGCGGCGGCAGCCACACCTCGTGCGCCGGCGGGCCCTGGCCCACCAGGCGCGAGACGATGACGTCGAGCTCGCTGGGTTCGACCGCCTCTTCGGACTGCGGCTGCTGCTGGACCGGCGCCTCGATCTGCTGCGGCTCCGGCTCCTTCGGCAGCTCGACGAAGTCCGGGACGAACAGCTGCGGCCGCTTGTCCGCGCGGACCACGGTCGCCGCGGGGCCGGCCACCTTGAGACCGGCCGGCCGGTACGGGCCCGAGACGTAGGACGCCTTGAACCGCACCAGCGTCGAGGTGTCGTACTTGAGGTAGCCACCACCGGGGACCGACGGCAGCTCGAACGCGTCCGGCACGCCGATCGCGGCGCGGGATTCCGCCGCCGAGAACGTCTTGAGGCCGATCCGGTACGACAGGTGCGAGTCGAGACCGCGCAGCTTGCCCTCTTCGAGGCGCTGCGAGGCGAGCAGCATGTGCATCTGCAGCGACCGGCCCAGCCGGCCGATGGCGACGAACAGGTCGATGAAGTCCGGCTTCGCGCTCAGCAGCTCGGAGAACTCGTCGCAGACGATGAAGAGGGCGGGCAGCGGGTCGAGGTCCGCGCCGTTTTCACGCGCCTTCTCGTATTCCCAGACGTTCTTGAAGTTGCCGCCGTTCTTCAGCGCTTCCTGCCGCCGGTTCATCTCGCCGGCCAGCGCGTCCTTCATGCGGTCGACCAGGGTGACCTCGTCCGCGAGGTTGGTGATGACCGCGGAGACGTGCGGGGCCTTGTCGAGGCCGAGGAACGTCGCGCCACCCTTGAAGTCGACGAGGACGAAGTTCAGCGTGCTCGACGAGTGCGTCGCCAGCAGGCCCAGCACCAGCGTGCGGAGGAACTCCGACTTGCCGGAACCGGTGGCGCCGATGCAGAGGCCGTGCGGCCCCATGCCCTCGGCGGCGGCTTCCTTGATGTCCAGCTCGACCGGCTGGCCGTACTCGCCGACGCCGAACGGGACGCGGTAGCGGTCGCGGATCGGCCGCGGCCGCCACGCCTGCTGGACGTCGAAGGTCATCGGGTCGCCGGGGATGCCGAGCAGCTCCAGCAGCGACGGGTTGGACAGCAGCGGCTCTTCGTCGCCGACGTCCTGGCCCGCGGCGCCCCCGACGCGGTACGGCGAGATGAGCCGGGCCAGCGACTCGGTCTCGACCAGGCTGAGGGTGTCCGGGCGGCCGAACCACTCGACACCGCCGGCGCTGCGCGCGCCCAGCCTCTCGGGCTCGACGACCAGCCGGAGGCCGCGGCGGGCGGCGAGGTTGCCGAGGGAGTCGGACAGGTCGATCAGCGTGACGCCGACCAGGCCCTCTTCCAGGACGATCTGCTCTTCGCGGGTGACCTCGGCGTCGTCGATGATGATGACGACGTGCGGCTGGTCCGGCGCCGGCGTGGCGTTGCGGGAGAAGCGCTGGCGGTCACGCAGTTCTTCGTCGAGCCAGTCTTCGATCTGGGCCAGCGAGCCGGCCATCATGCGGAGCTGGCCGATGCCGTCGGACAGCGTGGGGTGCTGGACGTGCGGCAGCCACTTCGCCCACTCCCACTCCTCCTTCGCGCGGCCCGCGGTGGCGACCGCGATCAGCACGTCGTCGGGGCTGTGGAAGGAAACGAGCTGCGCGAGCATGGCGCGGGTGAGGCCCCGGGTCAGCGCGCGGTCGCCCTGCATGCTGACCGCGGCGAACCCGCGGAGGGTGATCTGGGTCGGCAGGTCCGGCACGATCGAGTGCGCGCGCACGAACCGGCGCAGCGCGAGGGTGGCGATCGGTTCCAGTTCGTCGACGGGCCCGGTCTGGGGCGGGACCAGCCGCGTGGCGAGCCGGTGTGAACTGCGCCCGACGCGCAGGTGCAGGAAGTCCTGGTCGTTCTGCCGGCGTTCCCACATCCGGCGGCTGGCGGCCAGCGACCACAGCGACTGCGGGTCCGGGTGCACCCATTCCAGGGCGGCGCGCTGGTCGACCATGGCCTCGCGGGCGCGGTCACGCATCTGGCCCAGGTAACGCAGGTAGTCCTTGCGGTCCTCGTCCATCTCCGCGCGCTTGGCGCCGCCGCCCTTGCCGCCACCGCCGGCCATCATCCCGAGCGTCCCGACGACCATCATGCCGCCCATGGCCATCATCATCGGGTTCCGGTTGCTGGCCTGGAACATGAAGACCATCATCCCGAGCGACGCGACGATCATGACGACCGGAAGCGCCTTCATCACGATGTTCCCGGGGATCACCCGGGGTACCTCGGGCGGCGGCTCGAGGTGCACCTCACCGCCCGGCGGCCGCGGTGCCGCCAGCCGCGGCGACTTCTTGAACTGCAGCGTGCTCATCGAAGGACCCCTCATTCAAACTCGACGATGGCGGCCACCGCGTCGGTGCGCGACCAACCTATCGAACGCCCTCGTGGAATTCCGCCGGATGCCGGAACCGCCCGGGAACGCTGCCCGATCGTCGTGAGGACAGTGTACGGCCCGGCACCGACAGTAATGGCGGTTCGGCGGCCCTGAGCTGCGGCAGCCGGTGAATTTCGGACGTTCGATGATGCCCGCGGGCGGCTTCGGTATAAGTTCCCCCGGGAGACGTCTCATCAGAGCGGGGGCAGTGCAGTGGCTACGGGCACGACAGTTTTCAGCAGGGTGACGGTCGTCGCACCGTCCACCCGGATCGACGTGGCGCTGCCCGCCGACGTCGCGGTGGCCGATCTGCTGCCGATGCTGCTGGACATGGCCAAGGAAACCGCGCCCGACGGCGGGGCCCGCCACGGCGGCTGGGCGCTGGCGAAACTCGGGGACGCCCCGCTCGACCCGAGCCGCACGCTGGCCTCGCTCGGCGTCGTCGACGGTGAGCTGCTCCAGCTGCGCAAGCGCAACGAAAACCCGCCGCCGCCGCTGTACGACGACGTCGTCGACGCCATCGCCGAGTCCTCCCCCGACAGCTTCCGCCCCTGGACCAAGGAAACCGCGAACCGGTTCGGGCACGTCGCGGGCGGGCTGGCGCTGTTCGCCGCCGCCGTCGCGCTGTTCATGAGCGGCTCCTTCTACGGCGGCAGCGCGCTGGGCGCGGCCATCGCCGGCGGCATCGGCGCCATCGCCTGCGTCGCGGTCGGCGCCACGCTCGCCAAGGGCTACCAGGCCGAACCCACCGGCGTGCTGATCGCCGCGGCGGGCGGGCTGCCGCTGGCCTTCGTCAGCGGCTTCTACATCGTGCCCGGGCTGTCGCTGCGGGCGAACCTGCTGCTCGGCGCGGTCCTGGTGATCATCGTCGCCTCGGTGTGCATCATGGTCATCGGCGCCGGCATCACGACGTTCATCGCCGCGGCCACCGCGGGCACGTTCGGCGCGCTGGCCTTCCTGTTCGGCACGCTCGTCGCGCACCCGGCGCCCGGGATCGCGGCCGGCACCGTCGCGGTCGCCCTCGCCTGCATCTCGATCCTCCCGCGCGCCACCATCTGGCTCGCGAAGCTGCCGCTGCCGCACGTGCCGAGCAACGCCGAAGAGCTGAAGGAAGACTCCGGCTTCCCCGACTACCGGGCGATCGAGCGTCGCACGGCGATCGCGCACAATTACATGACCGGCCTGATGGTCGGCTGCGGTGCCACGGTGGCCGTCTCGGCGATCATCGCGGCGACCGCGCCCGGCGCGTTCGGGATCATCCTCGGCGTCGTCGCGACGCTCGTGCTGCTGCTGCGCGCCCGCGCGTACGCCAACGGCAGCCAGGCGATCGCCCTGCTCACCACCGGCCTGGTCTCGGCCACCGGGATCGCCGTCGGCTGGCTGGTCTCGGCGAGCGCCCAGAACCGCCTGCTCTACGTCTTCGGCCTGCTGATCCTGCTCGCCGCGGGCGCGCTCGTCGTCGGCGTGATCTTCCCGAACCAGCGGTTCTCACCGCCGCTGCGACGCACGGTGGAGATCATCGAAGCGATCTGCATCGCCTCCGTGCTGCCCCTCGCCCTCGGTGTGATGGACCTCTACACCACCCTGCGGCACCTGAACTTCAAGTGACCGGGTCGGGTGAATCTCGGATGTCAGCAGGACGCCCCCTGGGCTCGGCCCGGCGCACCACGACGGCCCTGCTCGCCGGCACGATCGGCGTTCTGGCCACGGTCGCGGGCGCGGTGCCGGCCCACGCCCAGGCCGCCCCGGCCGACGGCTACTTCGCGACGCCGCCGCCGGTCGACGACAGCAAGCTGATCCCGGATTCCCGGCAGCCGGACAAGAAGTACAAGAAGTCGAAGGCCTGCGTCCAGCGCAGCACGCTCGGCCGGGACATCGTGCTGAAGAACCGGCCGTGGGGCCAGGACTACCTGCAGATCGGCAAGGCGCAGGAGATCGTCAAAGCGGCCACCGGCAGCGCCGGGGGCACCGTGCGGGTGGCGGTCGTCGACACCGGCGTGACCCAGCACCCGTGGTTCCAGAACCGGGTCAAGTCCGGCGGCGACTACGTCGCGAAGCCGGACGGGAAGCCCGAGGGCCTCGAAGACTGCGACGGCCACGGCACCGAGGTCGCCGGCATCATCGCGGGCAAGCCCGACAACCCGGAGGTCGGGTTCATCGGGGTCGCCCCGGACGCGACGATCGTGTCCTACCGCCAGCTGAGCGAGAACTACGAGCCCGACACCTCGACCCCGACGCCGCCGGCGAGCAGCAGCGGAGGCACGCCGCCGCCGTCGTCGAGCACCAGCCCGCCGCCGGGCGGCGGGGGCGGCAGCGGCGAAGGCGACCGGACGTCTCCGGGACAGACCAACGGCGGGCGCCAGCTGGAGAAGGCCGGCACCGCGGGGACGTTGAAGACGCTGGCCGAAATCATCCGCGGCATCGCCGAGCGCAACGAAGCCGACATCATCAACATGTCGGTCGACAACTGCCGCCCGGCCACCGGCTCGATCACCGAAGGCGAGCAGCAGGTCCAGGCCGCTGCCCACTTCGCCGCGCAGCGGGGTGTCGTGATCATCGCCGCCGCGGGCAACGCGACGGACACCTGCCCGCAGAACGACCAGCCGGACGCGCGGAAGCCGAATACGATCGTGACGCCGCCGTGGTTCGCCGACGACGTGCTGTCCGTCGGGGCGATCGACGAGACCGGCAGCGTGGCCCCGTTCAGCGTGCACGGCCCGTGGGTCGGCGTCGCGGCGCCGGGGACGCAGATCATGTCGCTCGACCCCGCCGAAGGCTCCGACGGCTTGGCGAACCTCACGTTCGAGAACGGCGACAAGGCCAGCCCGATCCAGGGGACGAGCTTCGCGGCGCCGTACGTCGCCGGGCTCGCGGCCCTGGTCAAGGCCAAGTACCCGCAGCTGGACGCGAAGGGCATCATCAACCGGATCAAAGAGACGGCCCAGCACCCGGCGGCACCGGGCGGCCGCGACAACTTCGTCGGCTACGGCGTCATCGACCCGGTGGCGGCGCTGACCCAGAGCCTGCCGTCGGAAGTGGGGAACCCGGCGCCGATCCCGGGCCCGCAGATGGCCCAGCTCCCGCCGGCCAACGACCGCAGCCCGACCCCGGTGATCGTGGCGCTCGCCGGAACGGGCGGCGGCCTGGTGGCGTTGCTGATCACCCTGTTCGTGATGCGCACGATCCGCCGCAACCGCCCCGAGTAGTCCGGCGCTACCCGTGCTCGACCGGGCACGCGTGATGCCCCTCTGATCACGGGTGATGCCGGTTCCGTCACTTCGCGGGCGGGGCCGGGGGCTTCTTCGGCTGGGGGTTTTCGTCCTCGCCGATCACCGGCGGGGCCACCAGATCGGGCTCGCCCAGCAGCTCCGACGGCTTCGTCGTCGGGCGGGTCTTCGACTGGCGGCGGCCGCCGCCACCGCCGCCGCCGAACGCGCCGAAGCCCATCATCGGCATCATCGGCATCCCGGACGCGCTGTGGCTCGCGGCGCTGTCCGGGGCCGGCTGGGGTGCCGGCTCCACGGGCTGGGCCGCGTCCGGCGTGCCGGCGCCGGTGTGCTTCGGCTCCGCCGGATCGCCGCTCGCCGACGACGGTGTCGTGACCGCGTCGGAGTCGGAGCCGGAGTCGGGCTCGGCCGGAGGTGGGGCGGGGGTGGTGGGTTCCGGCTCGTGCAGGCGGAAGCGCTCCTCCGGGTAGCGGTGTGCGATCTCGATGCTGCGCGTGGCCGCGTCGGGGTCGTCGATGCCGTTGCACAACCGGTCGAACGCCTCCAGGACGTCTCGCGTCGTCTCGTACAGCGCCTTCGCCGCGTCCTGGGTCTCCGTCAGCTGTGCCCGGGCGCGCTTGGTGCCGCCGCTGGGCAGCATCATCGTCTCGGAGATCAGGTCCGCTGCGCCGACCAAAACATCGGCGAGGTCGACGACCAGGTGGCGCAGGGTGGTCACCAGGTCGTCGAGGGCGTCCGCGAGCGTCGTGAGCGCCTCGCGGAGGTCGCCGCCCGCGGCGCCGATCTCCCGGATGTACCCGACGAACGCGTCGGCGTCGCGGCCCTCCCAGCCGGCGTCGAGCCGGCCCAGGTGGTCGTCGAGGCGGGCGGACACCTCGGCCGCCGCCGCGGCGGCCGCGCGCAAGCGGCCGGC
>NZ_JBSGJD010000310.1:0-9856 GCF_053605405.1 Amycolatopsis sp. NPDC003861 | reverse complement strand
GCGGGTTCTAACCCGCCTTACCACTCACGACCGGCGGCGGCAGAGTGTCCACATGAGCTGGCGGCGGGGAAACCGTTGCGGGGCAACGAGGTCGGGAACGGCGCCTAGCACATGTGCCTCAGCCGCGCGCAATCGCCGTACCGCGTGCGGGGGCCCGGAACGGCCGCCGGTAGCCTCTTGGCCGTGTCCGTGTCCTCGTCCAGTTCCCCGGTGCCGGAAAGCCCGGTGAAAGCGGTCCCCGCACCGCCGCGCCCGGCGCGCATCGTCCCGGTCCCGCTGGCGACGCTGCTCGCCAGGGCGGACGCCCGCCTCATCGCCGGCTCGCCCGACGCGGCCGAGCTCACCGTCACCGGCACCACGCTGCGCGCGCAGCACGTGCTGCCCGGTGACCTCTTCGCCGCCCTCCCGGGCGCCCGCGCGCACGGTGCCGACTTCAGCGACCAGGCGGTCGCCGCCGGGGCCGTCGCGGTGCTCACCGACGCCGCCGGCGCCGAGCGGCCCGCCCTGCGCGACGCCGGCGTCCCGATCCTGGTGCACGCCGACCCGCGCGCCGCCCTCGGCGAGATCGCCGCCTGGATCTACGGCGAGCCCTCGCTGCAGCTGTCCGTCCTCGGCGTCACCGGCACCTCCGGCAAGACCACGACGTCCTACCTGGTCGACGCGGGCCTGCAGGCGGCCGGCCTGACCACCGGCCTGATCGGCACGGTGGAGACCCGGATCGCCGGCGAACGCCTGGTCAGCGGCTTCACCACGCCCGAGGCGCCGGACCTGCAGGCGCTGCTCGCGGTGATGCTCGAGCGCGGCGTCACGCACGTGCCGATGGAGGTCTCCAGCCACGCGCTCGCGCTGGGCCGGGTCAACGGCACCCGGTTCTCGGTCGGCGCGTTCACCAACCTGTCCCAGGACCACCTGGACTTCCACAAGGACATGCAGGAGTACTTCGCCGCGAAGTCGCTGCTGTTCGACGGCCGCTCGACGCACGAGGTCGTCGTGGTCGACAGCGCGTGGGGCCAGGCCCTGCTGACGCCGCAGACGATCACCGTCACCACCGATCCGGGCACCGACGCCGCGTGGAAGGCCACCGACCTGGAGGCCACCCCGCAGGGCGAGCAGACGTTCACCCTGCACGGCCCGGACGGCGTCCGCGCCGCCGCCCGGATCCCGCTGCCCGGCGAGTTCAACGTCGCCAACGCCGTGCTCGCCGCCGCGATCCTGAGCACCGCCGGGGTGAGCCTGGAGCACATCGTCACCGGGCTCGCCCAGGTGCAGGTGCCGGGCCGGATGGAACGCGTCTACGTCGGCCAGGAGTTCACCGCGGTCGTCGACTACGCCCACAAGCCGGCCGCGGTCGCCCAGGGCCTGGACGCGCTGCGCGCCCGCACCGACGGCCGGATCATCACCGTCCTCGGCTGCGGCGGCGACCGGGACACCGCCAAGCGCCCGATGATGGGCGAGGCCGCGGCCCGCCGCAGTGAGGTTCTGATCGTCACCGACGACAACCCGCGTTCCGAGGACCCGGCGGCGATCCGGGCCGCCATGCTGGCCGGCGCCCGCGCGGTGGGGCCCGCCGAGGGCGGCGAGGTCATCGAAATCGGCGACCGCCGCGAGGCCATCGCGCACGCCGTCGCGCTGGCCGAGCCGGGCGACATCGTCTTCCTCGCCGGCAAGGGGCACGAGTCCGGCCAGGAGGCCGGCGGTGTCGTGCACCCGTTCTCCGACCGCGACGAGCTGGCCGCGGCCATCCGCAACAAACTCGAGGTGAGTGTGTGATCGTGCTCAGCCTGGCCGAGATCGCCGACGTCGTCGGCGGCCGGCTGCACCGCGCCGATCCGGGCGCGCAGGTGACCGGCACCGTGGAGTTCGACACCCGGAAGCTCACGCCCGGCGGCCTGTTCGTCGCCCTGCCGGGCGAGAAGGTCGACGGCCACGACTTCGCCGCGCAGGCCGTCGAGGCCGGCGCGGTGGCCGTGCTGGCCGCCCGCGAGGTCGACGCGCCCGCGATCGTCGTCCCGCCGCCGGCCGCGGGCGAGGCCCACGAGCGGTCGGTCGCGCTGACCGGCGACAAGGACGGCTCCGGCGCCGCGGTGCTGGCCGCGCTGGCCAAGCTCGCCCGGCACGTCGTGCAGCGCCTGGCCGAGGGCGAGCTGACCGTCGTCGGCGTCACCGGCTCCTCCGGCAAGACCTCGACCAAGGACGTGATCGCGCAGCTGCTCGAGCCGCTCGGCCCGACGATCGCGCCGCCCGGGTCGTTCAACAACGAGCTCGGCCACCCCTGGACGGCGCTGCGGGCCGACGCGCAGACCCGGCACCTGGTGCTGGAGCTGTCCGCGCGGGGTCCCGGCCACATCGCCCACCTCGCCGAAATCGCCCCGCCGAAGATCGGCGTCGTGCTCAACGTCGGCAGCGCGCACGTCGGCGAGTTCGGCTCGCGCGAAGGCATCGCGAAGACCAAGGGCGAGCTCGTCGAGGCCCTGCCCGAAGACGGCGTCGCGATCCTGAACCTCGACGACCCGCTGGTCGCGGCCATGGCGAGCCGCACGAAGGCCCGGGTGGTGTTCGTCGGCGAGAGCCCGTCCGCCCAGGTCCGCGCGGAGAACATCACCCTCGACGACGAGGCCCGGGCGTCCTTCCGGCTGATCACCCCGGCCGGCGAGGCCGACGTCAAGCTGCCGCTGCACGGCGAGCACCACGTCGGCAACGCGCTCTCGGCCGCCGCGGTGGCCCTGGAGCTGGGCGTGCCGCCGGCCGAGGTCGCCGAGCGGCTCTCGGCCCTCGAACGGCGCTCCGCGCGGCGCATGGAGGTCGTCACCCGGCCCGACGGCGTCACGATCCTCAACGACTCCTTCAACGCCAACCCCGAGTCGATGCGGGCCGGCCTGAAGGCCCTCGCCGCGATGACGCGGGAGACCGGCCGCCGCTCGTGGGCCGTGCTCGGCGTGATGGGCGAGCTCGGCGCGGACTCGGTCACCGCCCACGACGAGATCGGCAGGCTCGTCGTCCGGCTCAACATCGCCAAGCTCGTGGTCATCGGGCCCGAGGCGGCGGCCATGCACCAGGGGGCGCACCAGGAAGGCTCCTGGGGCGAGGAGTCCACTCTGGTACCCGACGTCGAGGCCGCCGCCGCCCTGCTGCATGATCAGCTCCGCCCCGGGGACGTGGTGCTGGTCAAGGCCTCCAAGGCGGCCGGCCTCTGGCGGGTCGCCGAAGCCCTGCTCGAACCCCGGGAAACCGACAACTCCGAGAATCGCTCGAACGGTGGTGACGCGTGATCAGCATCCTGATCGCGGCCGCGGCGGGCCTGCTGATCTCCATCCTGCTCACGCCCTACCTCATCCGGGTCTTCTCCCGGCAGGGCTTCGGCCAGGAGATCCGTGAGGAAGGCCCCCAGGGACACAAGTCCAAGCGCGGTACCCCGACCATGGGCGGTGTCGCGATCATCATCGCGATGGTCGTCGGGTACTTCGCCGCACACCTGATCAACTGGATGTTCAACTCCCGCAGCGGCGCGCCGACGGCCTCCGGGCTGCTCGTCCTGATGCTCGCGGTGGGCCTGGGGATCGTCGGGTTCCTCGACGACTTCATCAAGATCCGCAAGCAGCGGAACCTGGGGCTCAACAAGACCGCGAAGCTCGTCGGGCAGCTCGTCGTCACCATCGCGTTCGCGGTGCTGGTGCTGAACTTCCCGAACGAGCACGGCATCACGCCGGCGTCGGAGAGCCTCTCCTACGTCCGCGACCTCGCGCTGATCACCTTCCCGTCGGTGATCTTCGTGATCTTCTGCTACATCGTCATCTCCGGCTGGTCGAACGCGGTGAACTTCACCGACGGCCTCGACGGCCTGGCCGGCGGCGCGGCGGCGATGGTGCTGGCCACCTACGTGGTCATCTCGTTCTGGCAGGAGCGGCTGTCCTGCGCCAACGCGCCGGCCGCCGCCTGCTACGACGTCCGCGACCCCCTGGACCTGGCCGTGGTCGCTGCCGCGGCGACCGGCGCCTGCGTCGGGTTCCTCTGGTGGAACGCGGCCCCGGCGAAGATCTTCATGGGCGACACCGGCTCGCTGGCCCTCGGCGGCCTGGTCGCCGGCCTGTCCATGACGACCCGCACCGAGCTGCTCGCCATCGTCATCGGCGGCCTGTTCATGGTCGAGATGATCTCGGTGGTCGCGCAGATCGCGGTGTTCCGGACGACCCGGCGCCGGCTGTTCCGGATGGCGCCGTTCCACCACCACTTCGAGCTCGCCGGCTGGGCCGAAACCACGGTGATCATCCGGTTCTGGCTGCTCTCGGCGATCTGCTGCATGTTCGGGCTGGGCCTGTTCTACAGCGAGCAGCTCGGTCTCGGCGGCTGACATGGAGATCGCCGGTCGTCACGTTCTCGTCGCCGGGGCCGGCGTCACGGGCAAGTCCGTGGTGCCGGTGCTGGTCGAGCTGGGCGCGCGCGTCACCGTCACCGACGGCAACGCCGGGCGCCTGGCCGAGCTGGAGGGCCTCGGCGCCGAACTGGTGCCCGGGCTGACCGAGCCACCTGAGGGAACAGCGCTCGTCGTCACCAGCCCCGGCTGGCGGCCGACGTCGCCGCTGCTGGTGGCCGCGGCCGAGGCCGGGATCGAGGTCATCGGCGACGTCGAGCTGGCCTGGCGGGTCGGGCAGCTGCGCGAGCACCCGCCGTGCTGGCTGGTCGTCACCGGCACCAACGGCAAGACGACCACCGCCGGCATGCTCGAGTCGATCCTCAAGGCCGCCGGGGCGAACGCCGTGGCCTGCGGGAACATCGGGTACGCGGCACTCGACGCGGTTCGCGCCGGCTACGACGTGCTGGCCGTGGAGCTCTCGAGCTTTCAGCTGCACTGGTCTTCGACGCTGGCCCCGGACGCCGCCGTCGTGCTCAACCTGGCCGAGGACCACATCGACTGGCACGGCTCGATGGCCGAGTACGCGGCCGCCAAGGGCCGCGTCTACACGCGGGCCAAGGTCGCCGTGCACAACGCCGACGACGACTGGTCGACCCGGATCGCCGCCGAGCACGCGCCCGAGAGCGCCCGCCGCGTCGGCTTCCAGCTCGACACCCCGCGCGCCGGCGAGCTGGGCGTGGTCGAGGACCTGCTGGTCGACCGCGCTTTCGTCGCCGACCCGGCGAACAGCGCCGAGGAGCTCGCCACGCTGTCGGACGTCCGCCCGGCGGGCCCGCACAACGTCGCCAACGCCCTGGCCGCGGCCGCGCTGGCCCGCGCGCACGGCGTCACGGCCGACGCCGTGGTGAAGGGCCTGCGCGAGTACCAGCCGGCCCCGCACCGGGCCGTCGAGGTCGCCGAAGTGGCCGGCGTGCGGTACGTCAACGACTCGAAGGCGACCAACCCGCACGCGGCCGCCGGATCCCTGCGCGCCCACGCGAACATCGTGTGGATCGCCGGGGGCCAGCTCAAGGGCGCCTCGGTCGACGAACTCGTGAGCAACATCGCCGGCCGCCTCCGCGGGGTCGTGCTGCTCGGTGTCGATTCACCCGTGATCGCCGCCGCGGTTGCGCGACACGCGCCGGATGTCCCGGTGAACAGCCTCCGTCCGGGTGACGATGAACCCATGACTGCGGCGGTGAGTGCGGCCAGCGCGATGGCCCGGCCAGGTGACGTGGTGCTGCTGGCACCCGCCGCGGCGTCGTTGGACATGTTCTCGAGCTACGGCGAGCGCGGCGACGCGTTCGCCGCGGCCGTGCGTGTCCTCCGCGACGACGCAGCGGGGGAGCCGAGTGACGACAGCTGAGACCAAGCCCGCACCGCCGCCGAAGCGGCCGCGCCGCGAGCGCAAGGAGAGCGGCTTCGTCGCGTTCCGGACCGCGCTGACCGCGTGGCTCTCCCGGCCGCTGGCGTCGTTCCACCTGGTGCTCGCCCTCACCGGCGTGCTCACCGTGATCGGCATCGTCATGGTGCTCTCGGCGTCGTCGGTCGCCTCCTACAACCCGAAGACCGGCAGCGGCGTGTATTCGCTGTTCATCAAGCACCTCGTGTTCGTCGCGCTCGGCTCGTTCGTGTTCTGGCTGGGCCTGCGGGTCAAGCTGGAGCGGATCCGGCGGATGTCGGCCACCGCGACGGTGATCTGCCTCGGCCTGCTGGTGCTCGTGCTGACCCCGCTCGGCTCGACGGTCAACGGCTCGCAGGGCTGGTTCAAGATCGGCGAGTTCACCTTCCAGCCGGTCGAGGCGGCCAAGGTCGCGCTGGCCTTCTGGGGCGCCCACATCCTGGTGATCAAGTACAACGTGATCCACCAGTGGCGGCACCTGCTGGTGCCGGTGGTGCCGATCGCGCTGCTGATGTTCGCCCTGGTCATGCTGCAGCCCGACCTCGGCGGCACGGTCACCCTCGCCGTCGTCCTGCTCGCCCTGCTGTGGTTCGCCGGCGCCCCGAAACGGCTGTTCGGCGTCATCCTGGCCGGTGGCCTGGCCGGGGTGCTCGTGCTGGCCGTCATCGCGCCCTACCGGCTCGCCCGGGTGATGTCGTTCCTCTCGCCGGACGCCGACGTCAGCGCCGAGGGCTTCCAGGCCAACCAGGCCAAGCTGGCGCTCGCCGACGGCGGGCTGTTCGGCAAGGGCCTCGGCCAGGGCGCGGCCAGCTGGAACTACCTGCCGAACGTGCAGAACGACTTCATCTTCGCCCTGATCGGCGAGGAGCTCGGGCTGGTCGGCTGCGTCGTCGTGCTCAGCCTGTTCGCCGGCGTCGCGATCGTGGGCCTGCGGATCGCCACCCGCAACATCGACCCGTGGATCCGGATCGTCTCCGGCACGCTGACGGTGTTCCTGGTCGCCCAGGCCGGCATCAACATCGGTTACGTCGTCGGCCTGCTGCCGGTCACCGGCGTCACGCTGCCGCTGATCTCCTACGGCGGCACCTCGCTGGTGATCACCATGCTCATCATGGGCGTGCTCGCGAACGCCGCCCGGCACGAACCGGAGGCGGTGGCCGCGCTGCGCACACAGGGGCCGGGTAAATTCGGGCGTCTGCTGCGGCTGCCCGCGCCCGACCCGTACCGCCCGCCCGCCACGCGCAAGGCGGCGGGGCGGAGTGGGGCGAAGGCGGCCCGGCCGGCGCCCCGTGCGGCCCGGCCCGCCCCGGCGCAGGAACGACGCAGGTCGGTCCGCGAACCGGTGCGCCGCAGCGCGGCACGGACGAGCACGGCCACGTCTCGCGGCGGGGCCGCGCGGACAACAGCGAGCCGTGGTACCCGGAGTACCGCGAACCGGAGAGGTCATAGGTGAGTAAGCCCGTCAAGGGAACCGAGCGGTCGGCCACGGGCAAGGCGCCCGTGGTGGTGGTCGCCGGAGGTGGCACCGCAGGACACATCGAACCCGCCCTCGCCCTGGCCGACGCCGTCATGCGGCTGCGACCGGACGCGAAGGTCGTCGCGCTCGGCACCGAGCGCGGCCTGGAGAACAAGCTCGTCCCGGCCCGCGGCTACCCCCTCGAGCTGATCCCGCCGGTGCCGCTGCCCCGCAAGCCGACCCCGGAGCTGGTCAAGCTGCCGCTGAAGGTCCGCGACTCGGTCCGCAAGACCCGCGAAGTGCTGGAGCGCGTCGGCGCGGACGTCGTCGTCGGCTTCGGCGGGTACGTCGCCCTGCCTGCCTACCTGGCCGCGCGCGGGCGCGTCCCGATCGTCGTGCACGAGGCCAACAAGTCGGCCGGCCTGGCCAACAAGGTGGGCGCACGGTTCGCCAAGCGCGTCGCCGTCGCCGTGCCGGGGACGACGCTGCCGAACGCCGAGGTCGTCGGGATCCCGCTGCGGCGGTCGATCACGGCCCTCGACCGGGCCGCGCTGCGAGCCGAGGCCCGCGCGTTCTTCGACCTCGACCCGGACGCGCCGACGCTGCTGGTCTTCGGCGGTTCGCAGGGCGCGCAGTCGATCAACGCCGCCGTGTCCGGCGCGGCGAAGGAGCTCGCGGACGCCGGGGTCGGCGTCCTGCACGCGCACGGCCCGAAGAACACGCTGGTCGTGCAGGAGTTCCCGGGCAAGCCGGCGTACGTGCCGGTGCCGTACCTGGAGCGGATGGACCTGGCCTACGCCGCCGCCGACGTCGCGATCTGCCGCTCCGGCGCGATGACCGTCGCCGAGGTGACCTCGGTCGGGCTGCCCGCGGTGTTCGTCCCGCTGCCGATCGGCAACGGCGAGCAGGCCACCAACGGCCGTCCGGCGGTCGACGCCGGGGCCGCGCTGATGATCGACGACGCCGACCTCAGCCCGGCCAAGGTCGCCGAGGTCGTCGTCCCGCTGGTCACCGACGCCGACCGCGTCGCGAAGATGGGCGCGGCGGCGGTCGGCATGGGCCACCGCGAGGCCGACGAGACCCTCGCCCGGATCGTCCTGGAGGCCGCCGGTGCCTGACCTGCCTGAAGAACTGCGCCGGGCGCACCTGATCGGGATCGGCGGGGCCGGCATGTCCGGCATCGCGCGGATCCTGCTGGCCCGCGGGGCTTTCGTGTCCGGTTCGGACGCCAAGGAGTCGCGCGCGCTGCTGTCGCTGCGGGCCCAGGGCGCCGAGCTGTTCGTCGGCCAGCGGGCGTCCAATGTGGACGAACTGGCCGAGCCGCCGTCGGCCGTGGTCGTCTCGACGGCGATCAAGGAGACCAACCCCGAGCTGGCCGCGGCACGCGCGGCGGGCATCCCGGTGCTGCACCGGGCGCAGGCGCTGGCCGGGCTGATGGAAGGCCACCGCGTCGCCTGCATCGCAGGCACGCACGGCAAGACGTCGACGACGTCGATGCTCACCGTGGCGCTGCAGCACTGCCGGCTCGACCCGTCGTTCGCCATCGGCGGCGACCTCAACGAGTCCGGCGCCAACGCCCACCACGGCGAGGGCGGCATCTTCGTCGCCGAGGCCGACGAGAGCGACGGCTCGTTCCTGACGTATTCGCCGTCGGTCGCGGTCGTGACGAACGTCGAGCCGGACCACCTGGACCACCACGGCACGGCCGAGGCCTACACCAAGGTGTTCACCGAGTTCGTGAGCCGGATCGTGCCGGGCGGGCTGCTGATCGTCTGCGCCGACGACGCCGCGGCGGACGACCTCGGCAAGCAGGCCGAGGCGCTCGGTGTCCGGGTCCGGCGCTACGGCCGCACGGCCACCGACGCGCGGATCCTGGACTACGTGCCGGCGCCGGACGGCGGGGTGGTGCGGCTGGCGCTGGACGGCTCCGAGCTGTCGGTGCGGGTCGCGGTGCCGGGTGAGCACATGGCGCTGAACGCCGTGGCGGCGCTGCTGGCCGGGATCGAGCTGGGCGCGCCGGTCCTCGAGCTGGCCGAGGGGCTCGCGGCGTTCGGCGGCGTCCGGCGGCGCTTCGAGTTCAAGGGCCGGGCCGGCGACGTCCGCGTCTACGACGACTACGCCCACCACCCGACCGAGGTGGCCGCGCAGCTGCGCGCGGTGCGCACGGCGGCCGGGTCCGGGCGGGTGATCGTGGTGTTCCAGCCGCACCTGTACTCGCGGACCAAGACGTTCTCGGCGGAGTTCGCGGCGGCGTTGTCGCTGGCCGACGAGGTCGTCGTGCTGGACGTCTACGGCGCGCGCGAGGAGCCCGAGCCGGGCGTCACCGGCGCCCTGATCGCGGACCAGGTGACGACGTCGGTGTGGTACGAGCCGGCGTTCGACGTCGCCGCGCCGCTGGCGGCCGGGCTGGCCGAGCCCGGCGACCTCGTGGTGACCATGGGCGCCGGGGACGTGACGCAGCTGGGGCCGGAAATCCTCGCCGAGCTGGACAAGCGCTGAGGCCATGAGTCCGACCAGGGAACGCCGTCCTCCGGAAGAAGACGCGCCGGATCGGGCGGCCCTGGCCCGGCAGCGGCGGGGGCGGCGCTCCTCCTCGGAGCGCCGCCCC
>NZ_JBSGJD010000309.1:0-10033 GCF_053605405.1 Amycolatopsis sp. NPDC003861 | reverse complement strand
TGTGCCATTGTGAGTGGTAAGGCGGGTTCTAACCCGCCTTACCACTCACGAGGCGAAGTAGACGGAGTTGACGCTGCCGACGGCGAGCTGCCCGGCGACCGCGCCGGGCAGGCCGGTGGCCGGGTCGCGTGGCAGCCAGGTGACCGTGCCGGAGCGCTGGTTCGAGACGTAGAACCAGCTTTCGGACGGGTCGAGGGCCACGTGCCGCGGCCAGTTCCCGCCGGTGGGCACCGTGGACACCAGCTTCAGCGTGGCGCCGGAAACGGTGAAGGTGGTCAGCGTGTTGGGGCCGCGGACGGTGGCGTAGGCGAACTTCCCGTCCCGCGACAGGATGATTTCGCCCGGGTACAGCTCGCCGGTGCTCCCGGCGGGTACGGCCGGGACGACCGAAAGCGCCTTCAGCGTGCCGGTGGCCGCGTCCCAGCTCGCCACCGTCACCTCCGCCCGCAGTTCCTGGAGGATGTAGGCGAACTTCCCGGTGCGGTCGAACGCCAGGTGCCGCGGCCCGGCTCCGGCGGGCAGCTTCAGCTGCTGGTGCAGCGAAAGCTTCCCGGCGGAAAAGCCGTAGACGTAGACCGAGTCGGCGCCGAGGTCCACGGAAAGCACCCAGCGGCCGGTCGGGTCGTTGACGACCTGGTGGGCGTGCGCCTGGCCGGAGTCGGCGTGGTGGGTCACCAGGTCGGTGGCCGCGCCGAGCTTGCCGCCGGCCAGGATCGGCAGCACGACCACGCTGCCGGAGCTGTAGTTCGCGGCCAGCACGTACTTCCCGCTCGAATGCACCGAAAGGTGCGTCGGCGCCCCGCCCTTCGACGAAACCTTGGTGAGCAGCTTCGGGTTCGCGGGGTCGGCGATGCTCAGCGCCGAGACGGACCCGTTCGGGTCACCTTCGTTGGTGACGTACAGCGTCTTGCCGTCGGCGCTGCGGTCGAACCAGGAGGCGTCGGCGATGCCGGGCACCGTGCGGACGGGGTTCAGCGTGGCGCCGGACCGGGTCGTGACGTCGAACCCGTGCCCGTTCGCCCCGCTGGTGTAACTGCCGATGTACACGGTTCCTCCGGCGAAGCAGCCTTTCGACGTGGTGGCCGCCGAAGCGAGCTGGCTGCCCAGGACGGTGGCGGCCCCCGCGCCGGCCGCGGCGCCGAGGAACGTGCGGCGGGAAAGTCCGGTCATCGTCTTTGTCTCCCAACGGGTTTCGGCGGTGACGGACTCCAGTATGGTCTAGACCACGGCCATGAGCAATGCCGAAGCCCCGAATCCCGAAAGGGAAAGCACGGTTTCCAGCGCGGTCCACGACTTCAGCGTCTGCGGCACGGTGAGGTTGAAGTACCGCGAAACGATCCAGAAGCCGCCGTCGTTGACGTGCGAAGCGATGATCGACCCGGCCGAGATCGCCATCACCAGCAGCGCCAGCTGGATCTGCGAATACCCGAGCTGGGCCACGGTCGGCGCGATGATGCCGCTCGTGGTCACGATGGCGACGGTCGCCGACCCCTGCGCGATCCGCATGCCGCAGCTGATCACGTACGCCGCGAGCAGCACCGGCAGGCCGGCGTCGTGCAGCGAATCGGCCACGGCCTTGCCGATCCCGGTCGCCGAGAGCACCGCGCCGAAGAAGGCGCCCGCGCCCACGACCAGCAGGATCATGGCGACCGGCCGCAGCGACTTCGCGGCCAGCTCGTTGAGGTCCTTGCCGGTGAACCCGCGCCGCAGGCCCAGCAGCCAGGACGCGAGCAGGACGGCGACGGTCAAGGCGACGGCCGGGGTGCCGATGAACGCGGCGACACCGGCGAGCGCGGACCCCTTCGGCAGCCAGATGCTGCCGAACGTGCCGGCCAGGATCAGCACCAGCGGCACCGCGATGATCGCCGCGACCAGGCCCAGCGACGGCGGGTTGTCCTCGCGCTCGCCCTCTTCCTCGGCGAAGACCATGTCCTCGGGCACGTCGACGGTGATCCGCTTGCCGATCCACGTCGAGTACAGCACGCCGCCGATGAGGAACGCCGGGATCCCGCAGGCCAGGCCCATCAGGATGATCCAGCCGAGCTCGACGTGCAGCAGCCCGGCCGCGGCCACCGGGCCGGGGTGCGGCGGCAGGAAGGCGTGCGTGATCGACAGGCCGGCCAGCAGCGGCATCGCGTACAGCACCAGCGACTTGCCGCCCTGCCGCGCGGCGACGTAGACCAGCGGGGCCAGCACGAAGATGCCGATGTCGAAGAACACCGGGATGCCGAAGACGAACCCGGCGACCCCCATGGCCAGCGGCGCCCGCTTCTCGCCGAACGAGCGCAGCAACGCGCTGGTCAGCACCTTCGCGCCACCCGAGCGTTCCAGGATCGACCCGAGGATCGTGCCGAGGCCGATGATCGCCGTGATGTGCCCGAGGATGCTGCCGAACCCCTTTTCCAGCAGGGAGTCCGACGCCTTCTGGGCCGAGCCGACGATCGTCCCGACCGGCAGGCCGGCGGCCAGCGCGGTCAGCAGGCCGACGACGATCAGCGCGATGAACGGCTCCAGCTTGAGCTTGATGATCAGCACCAGCAGGACGGCGATCGAGACGGCGGCGAGCGTCAGCAGCCCGCCCGTGGTGTGTTGCAGCCAGTGGATCATCGGGCTCTCCGGGGGTTGCGCAGGGAGTGGCCGGCGAGGGCGCCGGTGGGGGTTCCGTCGTCGAGGGCGGCGACGCCGTTGACGAAGACGTGGGTGAGGCCGGTGGCGGCTTGCCGCGGGTCCTCGAAGGTGGCGGTGTCGGCGATCGTTTCCGGGTCGAACAGCACCAGGTCGGCGGCGTACCCGGCGCGGACCAGCCCGCGGTCGGCCAGCCGCAGCCGCCGCGCGGCCCGCCCGGTCAGGTGGGCGACGCACTCGGCGAGGTCCAGCACGCCCAGCTCACGGACGTACCGGGCCAGGTAGCGCGGGAACGTGCCCCACGCCCGCGGGTGCGGCCGGGCGCCGACGAGCAGCCCGTCGCTGCCGCCGGTGTGCGTGGCGTGCCGCATGATGGCCTGGACGTTCTCCTCGTGCCCGACGTGCATCAGGCACGACGTCCCGAGCCGTTCGTCGAGCAGCGTGTCGAAGTACAGCTTCGCCGGTTCGGTGCCTTGCGTGCGCGCCGACGCGGCGACGCTGTGCCCGACGAGGTGGGCGTTGTGCTCGTTGCGGACGCCGTTGATTTCGATGGCGTCCCAGTCGATCGGGACGCCGTGCGCACCGTCCGAACCGGACTCTTCGATCTCCACGCGGATCCGCTCGCGTTCGTCCACATCGGACAGCCGGACGAGGGTGGCGTCGAGGCCGCCTTCGGTGGCCCAGCTCGGCAGCAGCGCCGAAAGGTAGGTCGCGCCCGGCAGGTACGGGTAGGTGTCGAGGGAGATGTCGCAGCCGTCGTCGAGAGCCTCGTCCAGCAGCTTCAGCAGGTCGGGCGCCTTGCCCTTGTTGACCGAGAAGTTCATCGTCGCGTGGGCCAGGTGCAGCGGACAGCCCGAGCGGCGCGAGACGTCGATCATCTCGGCGAACGCCTCCAGCGCGCCCTTGCCGTAGCTGCGGTGGTGCGGGCTGTAGAACCCGCCCAGCTCGCCGACCACCCGGCACAGCTCGACCAGCTCGCTCGTCTCCGCGTACATCCCGGGCGTGTAGGTGAGGCCGGACGACATCCCCATCGCACCCTCGGCGAGACCCGTCGCGACCAGCTCTTTCATCCGGTCCAGCTCGGCGTCCGTGGCGGGCCGGTCGGCCCAGCCGACGGCGAGCATCCGGACCGTGCCCTGCGGCACCAGGTAAGCCGCGTTGACGGCGATGCCCCGGTCGAGGCGGTCGAGGTACTCGCCGACCGAGCGCCAGTTCCAGTCGAACCCCGCCGGGTCGTCGTTCCACCCGGCGAGCTGCTGCCGCAGCGCTTCGAGCACGACGTCGTCGACCGGCGCGTACGACAGCCCGTCCTGGCCGAGAACCTCGGTCGTGACGCCCTGGGTGATCTTCGCCGGGTGCTCCGGATTGGCCAGCAGCTGCAGGTCGGAGTGCGAATGCATGTCGATGAACCCGGGCGCCAGCACCAGGCCGTCGGCGTCGATGGCCCGGCCGCCGGTCAGCGACCCCGGGTCGGCGACGTCCGCGATCTTCCCGCCGTCGAGGCCGACGTCGTGGCGGGCGAGCGGCCCGCCGGTGCCGTCGGCGACCAGGGCGTTCCTGACGACGACGTCCATCAGAACCACGTCCGGACGTAGTCGACGACGGTCTCGCCGTCGGCCGCGGTCACCGGCAGCAGCGGCCACTTGTCGAACACCGTGCACGGGTGGGAAAGGCCGAGCCCGATCCAGTCGCCGACCTCGACCGGCGACCCCGGCGGCAGCGCGAGAAAGGCGTGCTGGTCGTTCAGCTTCGTGACGACGTGGCCGTCGAGGGGCTCCGCGGGCCCGTCCGGGGTCCGGCGCAGCTGCGGCTCGGGCAGGCCCTCGTCGAAGGACGCGTCGCGCTTGCCGATGGTGAGCAGCGCGAGCTCGTCCGACGGCTTCGATGTCACCTGCGCCCACGCGCGCAGCGCCGGCCGGAAGGAGTCGACGCCGTCGATGCGCGGGTGGTCGCCCAGCGGGGAGATTTCGCGGTAGAAGCCGTCGTCGTGGGTCAGGTAGGCGCCGCTGCGCAGCACCGGCAGCACGTCGAGGCCGTCCGGCCACGGCTTCGTCAGCTCGTTCGCGACCTGGTCGAAGTAGGCGCTGCCGCCGGCGGTGACGATGATCTGCCCGTCGAGGAGTCCCTGGCCGGCGAACGAGATCGCCAGGTCACGCAGACCGTCCACATAGGAGCTGATCTTGGCCAGCGCCGCTTCGTCGGTGCCGTGCGACAGCGCGCCCTCGTAGCCCCCGGTGCCGCGCAGCCGCAGCACCGGGCTCGCCTGGACGGCTTCGGCGACCGCCAGCGCGGTCGCGGTGTCGCGCACGCCGGTGCGGCCGCCGTCAGCACCGAGTTCGACCAGGACGTCCACCGGGCGCTCGGCGCCTTCGAGGGCTGCGGTCATCAGCTCGACGCCGCGGACCGAGTCGACCCAGCAGAGGAATTCGAAGTCCGAGTCGGCTGCCAGTTCGGCGGCCAGCCAGCGCAGGCCCGCGCGGTCGAGGAGCTGGTTGGCCAGCAGGATCCGGGACACCCCGAAGGTGCGGTAGATCCGGAGGTGACCGGCGTTCGCGCAGGTCACGCCCCAGGCGCCGTGCTCCGCCTGGCGCGCGAAGAGCTGGGGTGCCATGGTCGTCTTGCCGTGCGGCGCGAGCGCCACGCCCCGCGCGGCGCACCACGCGGCCATCGTCCGCAGGTTGTGTTCGAGTGCTTCGTCGTCGAGGACGACGAAGGGGGCGAAGAACCCGTCGGTGAACAGGTTCAGCCTGCGGTCCGCGGCTTCTTCCAGGGTGAGCCCGGTCAGGGTGGGGGCGGCCGAGCGGAAGCGCCAGTCGATCCGCTCCCGGCGGAGCGTGTCGAGCGCGGCGGCGTTCAGGGTGAAAGCGGCGGGTGCATTCATCGGCGGCGACCTCTGTTGCGTATGTTGCAACGACTGTTGCGCATTTTGAGTGCCCTAGGTGTAGCATCCGGGTCGCCACAGGTCAACGGGGTGAAGGCAGGGAGACGGAAAGTGACGAGCGGGCCCGAGGTGTTGTGCGTGGGCGAGACGATGGCGCTGTTCGTGCCCGCCGAACCCGGCCCGCCGGACGAGGTGAAGCGCTGGGTGCGCACCATCGGCGGCGCCGAGTCGAATGTGGCCTGCAACCTGCCGACGCTGGGCATCCGCAGCAGCTGGGTGAGCGTCGTCGGGGACGACCCGTTCGGCCGGGCGATGCTGCGCGAGGTCGCGTCCCACGGCGTCGACGTCAGCGCGTGCGTGGTTGACCCGGCCCGCCCGACCGGGCTCTACGTCAAGGAAAGCGGCGCCGAAGGTAGTCCGGTGCGCTACTACCGGGCGGGCTCGGCCGCGTCCGGGATGGGCCCGTCGCTGCTGGACCGGCTGAACCTCGACGGCGTCCGCGTGCTGCACCTGTCGGGCATCACGCCGGCGCTGTCGGACAGCTGCCTGGCGCTGGTGCGTGCCCTGCTGGAGCTGCCCCGCGGCGACCGGCTGATCTCCTTCGACGTCAACCTGCGCCCGGCGCTCTGGACCGGCCGCGACCCCGGCCTGCTCGCCGACCTGGCCGCTCAGGCGGACATCGTCCTGACCGGTGACGACGAGGCCCAGCGGGTGTGGGGGACCGGCGACCCGGCCGAGCTGCGGGCCCTGCTGCCGCAGCCGCGCACGCTTGTGGTCAAGCACGGCGAACGCGGTGCGACGCTGGTCGAGGGGGAGCCGCTGTTCGCGCCCGCGCTGAAGGTCGACGTCGTCGAGCCGGTCGGTGCCGGAGACGCGTTCGCCGCCGGCTTCCTCGCCGCGACCCTGCGCGGCGCGACCCCGCTGGAGCGGCTGCGGCAGGGGCACCTGCAGGCCGCCGTCACCCTGCTCACCCACGACGACGTCGGGGTGCCGCTGCCGCGCGCGGTCGTGGATACCCTGCTGCACGCGGACCCGGACGAGTGGCGTTCGGCGCGGCTGACCGGAGAGGGCGTGGTGCGGACATGAGTCAAAGCTTGGACCGCGCGCTGACGTTGCTGACCTCGATCGCGCAGGACGCGCGGACCCTCGACGACCTCGCCGACGAGATCGGCGTGCACAAGTCGACCGTGTTGCGGCTGCTGCGCACCCTCGAACAGCACCACTTCGTCCGCCGTGAAGGCGCCCGCCACTACCGGCTGGGCAGCGCGATGTTCGACCTCGCCAACCAGGCCTTGGACTCCTTCGACGTCCGGCGCAGCGCCCACCCGGCGCTGGCCGCGCTCAATGCGCGCACCGGGCACACCGTGCACTTGGCCAGCTACGAGGACGGCGAAGTCGTCTACATCGACAAGTTCGAGGGACGGCATTCGGTGCGGATGTACTCGCGCATCGGCAAACGCGCGCCGCTGCACTGCACGGCGGTGGGGAAGGTGCTGGTCGCGGCCATGCCGGTGGCCCGCCGCGAGGAGATCGCGCGGTCGATCGAGTACCCGGTGCGGACGCCGAACACGATCACCACGCCCGCGGAGTACCTGGCGGAGCTGGAGCGCGTGGCCGAGCGCGGGTACGCCGTCGACAACGCCGAACACGAGGACTTCATCCACTGCATCGCGGCGCCGGTCCGGGGAACCGGCGGCGAGGTGCTGGCCGCCGCGTCGATGTCGGTGCCGAAGGTATTGCTCGACTACGAAGGCCTGCTGGCGCTGGTGCCCGAACTGCGGGCCGCCACCAGGGAAGCTTCCGTCCACAGTGGATGGACGGAGAACGGAAAGGGGCACTGATGAGCAAGACGGCAGTTTCCACCGAGAACGCGCCGAAGCCGCCGGCGAAGTTCTCGCAGGCCGTCCGCAAGGGGAACCTGCTGCAGGTCGCCGGCCAGGTCGCCTTCGACCCGGCGACGAACGCGGTCGTCGGCGACGACGTCGCGGGCCAGACCCGGCAGACGTTCAAGAACATCGAGGCCGTGCTGGCGGAGGCGGGCTCGAGCCTCGCGGACGCGATCATGGTCCGGGTGTACCTGACCGACACCGCGCACTTCGCGCCGTTCAACGAGGTGTACGACGAGCTGATCGGCGACGCGCCGCAGCCTGCCCGCACGACGGTGTACGTCGGGCTCCCGGGCGAGCTGCTCGTCGAGATCGACGTGCTCTGCGTGCTGGACTGAGCCGCCGGCGGGCGGTCAGCCCAGGACGCTCGTGTAGCCGTTCAGGGCCGGCTGCCCGCCGAGGTGGGCGTAGAGGACGTTCGATGCGCGGGAAATCTCGCCGCTTCCGACGAGGTCGATCAGCCCGGCCATCGACTTGCCCTCGTAGACGGGGTCGGTGATCATGCCCTCCAGGCGGGCGCACGTTTCGATGGCGTCCACAGTGGATTTGTCGGGGATGCCGTAGATCCCGCCGTGGTAGCGGTCGTCGAGCTCGACGTCGGGGGTCTCCCCGGAACCGAGCAGCGCGGCGGTGTTGCGCGCGATGCGCGTGACCTGCTCACGGGTCTCGTCCGGCTTGGCGGACGCGTCGATGCCGAGGATCCGGCGGTGCTTGCCGATGGTGGTCCCGGCGATCATCCCGCCCTGGGTGCTGCCGGTGACCGAGCAGACGATCACGGTGTCGAAGAAGACGCCCAGCTCTTCTTCCTGCTGCTCCAGCTCGACGATCCAGTTCGCGAAGCCGAGGCCGCCGAGCCGGTGGTCCGACGCGCCGGCCGGGATGGCGTACGGCTTGCCGCCGTTCGCTTCGATTTCGGCGACCGCGTCCTCCCACGCCTGCTTGAACCCGATGCCGAAGCCGGCCTGGACGAGCCGGACGTCCGCGCCGAGGATGCGCGAAAGCTGGATGTTGCCGACCTTGTCGTAGAGCGGGTCGTGCCAGTCGACCCAGCTTTCCTGCACGAGAACGGCCTTCAGCCCGGCCCGCGCCGCGGCGGCGGCGACCTGGCGGGTGTGGTTGGACTGGACGCCGCCGATGGAGACGAGCGTGTCGGCGCCCTGCTCCAGCGCGTCGGCGACGAGGTATTCGAGCTTGCGGGTCTTGTTCCCGCCGAACGCGAGGCCGGAGTTGACGTCTTCGCGCTTGGCCCAGATCTCGGCGCCGCCGAGGTGGGCGGTGAGGCGTTCGAGGGGGTGCACCGGCGAGGGGCCGAAGAGCAGGGGGTAGCGCGGGAAGTCGGCGAGGGTCATCGGTCCTCCAGCAGTTCGGTCCAGATGGTCGAGATCACCGCGACGGCGGTGGTGGTGTCGTGCTGCTCGAGCGCATCGATGAGCTTCGTGTGGCGCTCGACGGAGTTCCAGGCGAGCGCGGAGCTGAACCGGGCGTGCTCGAGGCGGCGCAGCAGCGGGGTGTAGCGGTCGAGCGTCGCGGCGACGGCGGCGTTGCCGGCCAGCCGGACGGGGATGTCGTGCAGTTCGTCGTCGGCTCGGACGGCGCCTTTGACGTCCCCGGCTTCGATGGCCGCGGCGAACCGGTCGTTGGCGGAGCGCATGGCGGCGACGTCTTCCGGACGGCACCTCGGCGCGGCTTGCTTGACGGCGAACTCGTGCAGCAGCCGGACGATTTCGCGGGCGTCGAGGACGTCGGGGGACATCACCTCGGAGACCCGCGTGTAGCTCTGGGGCTTCTGGTCGACCAGGCCGTCATCGGTGAGCCGCCGGAGGGCTTCGCGCACGGGGGCCTTCGACAGGCCGAGCTGGTCGGCGAGGTCGGCGTCGCGAAGAGGGGCTCCGGGCGGCAGCGTGCCGTCGACGATGGCCTGCCTGATGCGGTCGTAGGCCTCGTCGCGGAGCAGGGGACGAATGACCTTCGAGAGACTCACATCTAACATGTTAGATGTCTCTTGCGGGGTCGGCAAGCCTGGCGCTGCTCAGTTCGGGGTGGTGAGCCGGCGAGCGAGGTCGGTGAACTCGTCGAAGGCATGCCGCCCCTGACGCAGCACGGCCGACATTTCGGCCGAATGCGACTGCCGGGCCTCCGGAGCGCGGTCGAACCACAGTGTCCGCAAGGCTCGATCGGCTTCCGCGACGGCCAGCGCGCCGGCGATCAGCTCGTCCGGCCCGACCAGGCGAAGGAGGAGAAGGGCTTTCTTGAGGTCGCTGCGGGCGGTCCAGTAGCGCTGTTCGGCGTCGGCGACGAGTTCGGGGCCGGCGGGCACGGGCGGCGCGACAGTGCGGACGGTCCGGAAGAGCCAGAGGATCGCGTCCCGGGCCGCGGTCGCGGCCTCGACGAGCTGGGCGGACCGCAGGGCACGTTCTTCCCGCAGCCGAGCCCGGGCGGCGACCCGCGCTTTGACGGGTTCCAGGAAGGTCCCGAGAAGAACCCCGGCGAGCGCGAACACCCCGGCGACGAGTGGAGTCAGCACGACCCGGAAGTGTGCCGCACACCGAAGCCGAGCGGCACTCTCCGGTGGGCGCGGGCCGCAACCGCCCCGACCGCGTTGCCCGCGCGGCCGGGCGACCGTCGTGGCGGCCGGGCCCGG
>NZ_JBSGJD010000308.1:0-10095 GCF_053605405.1 Amycolatopsis sp. NPDC003861 | reverse complement strand
AGTGGTAAGGCGGGTTCTAACCCGCTTTACCACTCACGACCAGCGCGGGAGGGGGCTCACTTTCCGGCGGCCGCCCGGGAGCGCACCGAAGGCGCCCGCCGGATGCCGAACGGGCCCATCCGGGCCTCCGCGCGCCGCACGTCCCACACCGCGCCCATCTCCGTGTACGCCGTCAACGCGCCCCGGAACGCCGTGCGTGCCTCGGCCAGCTCGCCCGACTCCGCCAGCAGGATCGCCGCGTCTTCGGTCGCCTTCGCGTGCTTCAGGACCCGCCCGGCCGCCCGGTAATGCCCAGCCGCCGTCAGGACCGGGCCGGGATCGCCCGTCACCAGACCGCGGCAGTGCGCCGCCGCCGCGGCGTGCGCCGGCGGGACCTCGCCGTCCGGCTCGAGCAGGCGGACCGCCTCCTGCATCCGCTCCCGGTCGCCGAGCAGCAGCGCCAGCCGGACCAGGTCCGGCAGCCACTGGTGGCGGGCCGCCGGCGGGTAGGTGTCCTCCAGCAGCGGCAGCAACGCCGTCAGCGCCGCCTCCGGCCGGCCCTCCTGCTCGGCCAGCAGGGCACGCGCCGCGAGCAGGAAGTCGCCGCCGTCCGGCTCCAGGCCCGGCGGCCACTGCTGCCGGTCGGCCGCGTCGAGGTGCGTCCTGACCTGACCCGGCTGGCCGCGGTGGCCGGCGATCAGCGCGCCGACGCCGTGGACCAGCAACGCCGACCCCGGGCTGCGCAGCACGTACGACGCCGTCTCGGCGCCGTCGCGGATCACCGCGTCCAGCTCGGCCAGCGCCTCCCGCCAGCGGCCCAGCCAGTAGTAGTGCACCGCGCCGGCCAGGTGCATCTCGCCCGGCACCGCGCGCGTCGCGGCGATCCGGCGGGCGGCGTCAAGCGGCTCGGCGGCGTCGTCGAGGCTGTCGAGGTTCGGCACGGCCAGCGCCGCGTCGTCCAGCGGGTGCAGCCCGGCCGGGGCCAGCGCCGTCTCCTCGCCCAGTTTCTCCAGCGTGGCCAGCAGCGACTCGTGCCGCCCGCGCCACATCTCCGGCACGTCGGCGTCGTCGAGCGTCCGCTTGAGTTCGGCGGTCGCCTCGGCGAAGTCGCCGCGGCGGTAGTAGACGTAGGCCAGGATCCAGCGCATCTCGGCCGCGCGTCTGCTGTCGGACGTGCGCGCGACGACCGAGCGCGCTTCGGCTTCGGGCTCCCGGCCGAGCCAGAACAGCAGCCGGGCCAGGGTCGCGGTCAGCGTCTCCCGCGCGTCCGGCGGCAGCGTGCCTTGGGTGACGGCGTGGCGCAGCAGGTCCACGGCGGTCCGCGGGGCCTCGGTGGCCACCGTCCCGATGTGCTCCAGCAGCCACCCGGTCACCCACGGGTCCACCTGCGCGGGCGCGGCGGCGAGCTGCTCGGCGACGCGTTCGGCGGGCGCGCCGGCGGCGGCGAAGGCCTCGGCCAGCTGCCGGTGCAGCGCGACCCGCATCGCGGCCGGCGTCTTTTCGTAGAGCACGCGCCGCACCAGCGAGTGCCGGAACGCCAGCCGGTCGCCCGATTCGACGAGCACCCCCGAGGTGATCGCCTCGTCGACCGCGCCGACCAGCGCCATCGGCGGCCGTTCGGTGGCGACGGCGATGTCGCCCGGCGAGAACTCGCGGCCCAGCAGCGCCGCCCAGCGCAGCGTGTCGCGGGTCCCGCTGGACAGGAAGCTCAGGTACTGCGTGATCCGCGCGCCCAGCGGCGACGGGATCGTCTGGCACGAATTGCCGTCCAGGTGCGCGTGGACGCCGTCGAGCACGATCATCGACTGCGCGAGCAGCGTCTCGACGATTTCCCGGACGTAGCGCGGGTTCCCGGCCCCGTAGGAGACCAGCAGCTGCAGGCCCGGCCCGGGTGGCGCGCCGGCCAGCTCGGTGGCCAGTTCGCGCGCGGCGTCCTCGGTCAGCGGCGGCAGGGCCAGGACGGTGATGTCATCGTTGTCAAGCAGATCGTCCAGCGCGGCCGGCCGGGGAACCGGACGGCACGCCCCGACGAGCAGCAGCGGCAGCTGCCGCGTCTCCCGGCTCAGGTAGCGCCAGACGCGCAGCGTGGTGTCGTCGGCCCACTGCAGGTCGTCGAGCACGAGCACGAGCGGCGCCTCCGCGCACAGCTCGCGGACCAGCTCGAGGACGTCGTCCACGGGATCCTCGCCGGGCTGTCCGGCGAGCCGCGCGGCCAGGGCGGCCCGGCGCGGGTCGGTGGCGCGCGGGTGCACGCCCAGCGCGTCGAGCAGCGGCCGCAGGGCGAACCGCTGGTCCAGCGCGTCCGCGGCGGCGAAGGCCGGGCGGAAGTCCTGGGCCGCGGCGAGGACTTCGGCGAGCAGCGCGGTCCGGCCGCTGCCCGGCTCGCCCTCCAGCCACACCGACCGCCCCACCCCGGCCCCGAGCTCGACGACGGCCTCGTGCAGCCGGTCGAGTTCCGCCTCCCGGCCGACGAAGATCTCCGCTCGCTCCGGCAGGGCCGCGGTCGGCAGCCGCGGCGCCGGCGAAACCGGCGCCGGCTTGGGTTCCGGTGCCGCGGCGGGCTTCGCCAGCAGCTCGTCGTGCAGCCGCCGCAGGGCCGGGCCCGGTTCGGTGCCTGAGGACTCGACGAGCCTTTCGCGCACGTCGGCGTAGACCGCGATCGCCTCGGTCCGCCGCCCGGCCCGGACCAGCGCGCGCATGAGCAGCCCCCGCAACGTCTCGCGGAACGGGTGTTCGCGGGTCAGCGCGGTCAGTTCGGCGACGAGTTCGGTGTGCCCGCCCGAGTCCAGGACGACCTCGGCGCGCCGCTCGATGGTCGCCAGCCGCACCTCGGCGAGCCGGGCGCGCTGCGCGGCGGCGAACGGGCCGGGCAGGCCGGACAGCGGGACGCCGTGCCAGAGCCCCAAGGCTTCGTCGAAGGATTCCCGGGCGCCGCGGAGGTCACCGGCCGCGTGCCGGCGTTGAGCCTGCTCGCGCAGGGCTTCGAACCGGTGGACGTCGATCGCCTCGGCGTCCAGCCGCAGCGAATAGCCGGAACCGATCGACGCGAGCAGCTGCGGGCCCTCGCCCTTGGCGCGGCCGGGTTCCAGCGCGCGCCGCAGCCCGGAGACGTAGGTGTAGATGGAGCCTTGCGCGCTCTGCGGCGGCGCGTCACCCCAGACGGCGTCGATCAGCTCCTCGCGGGAAACCGTGCGATCCGGGTGCATCGCCAGCGCGGCGAGGACCGTGCGCCGGTGCGCGGAGCCGAGGTCCAGCTCCGTTTCACCCTGCCAGGCCTTCAAGGGGCCCAGCAGCTGGAGTCTCGGTGCGGAGCCGTCCGCGGCCGACATCGGTCTCCCTTCGTGCGTGAACGAATCGTCACGCGCCGGATGCCTGCCGTGAGCATACGCGGACGCCGTGAACCGGCAGGCAAGGATGGCGGACATTCGGGCAAGGGCACCCGGGCGGGGTTTCGCGCCGCCACCGCGTGCGCCACGCTCGGGAGCCGGAGAGGAGCCCTCGAATGGCGACAGCGCCGACCGAAGACATGCAGCGGGCCGCCGCCTGCTTCGCGGCCACCCTCGACGGCGCCCGGTCCCGCCTGCGCGACGTCAACAGCGAGATGGCGCTGGTGCAGGCGTCCTGGCGCGGTGAGGCATCGGTGCGGTTCGGCCAGGCGATGAGCGACTGGGAGCAGGAGTTCGACGTGATCCTGTCGCGGCTGGCGCAGCTGCTGGAGGCGACCGGCGGCCCGATGCCGCGGCCGCGCCTGCCGTGACGCGGCTCGACTTCCGGTTCGCCGATCTGGTGCTGGACCGGATGGGCGCGATCACCGGCGAACTCGGCGAGCTCCTGGCCGACCTGGAGGCCCGGGTCGAGCCGGAGCTGGCGGGCTGGACGCCGGAAGCGCGTGAAGAGTACTGGCGCGCCAAGCGCGACTGGGCCCGCGCGGCCGGGCGGATGCCGGAGTGCCTGGACCGGGCGCGGGCGGCCTTCGGGGAGCTTTCTTCACGGGCGTGAAGACGGAATAGGGAAAGCGTGAAGACACGCCGTCCACACTGCCCCCATGAAGCCCGTCGAAGTGAGCGTCCTCGCCTCGGACCCGATCACGCACGCCGGCGCGGTGAGCCTGCTGGACAACCATCCCGACGTCCGGCTGACCGACCTCGTGCCGGACGTGCTGCTGGTGATGGAGGACCACGTCACCGAGGCCGTCCTGGGCGAGATCCGGGCGGCCAAGGCGTCGCACGTCGTGCTGGTCGTCGAGCACTTCCGCGAAAGCGACCTGATGGCGGCACTGGAGGCCGGCGTGGTGGCGATCCTGCCGCGCCGCGAGACGGGCGGCGCCGAGCTGGTGACGGCGGTGCTCGCGGCGGGCGACGGCACGGCCAACCTGCCGCCGCGGCTGCAGGGTGCGCTGCTCGCGCAGGTGCAGCGGATGCGCAAGGACGTCCTGGAACCGAACGGGCTCACGCTGTCCGGGCTCGCGGCCCGCGAGTGCGACGTGCTGCGGCTGGTCGCCGAGGGCTTCGGGACCGAGGAGATCGCGGCGAAGCTGTGCTACTCGGAGCGGACCGTGAAGAACGTCCTCTACGGGCTGATGACCCGCTGCGGCCTGAACAACCGCGCCCACGCCGTCGCCTACGCCCTGCGAGCCGGCGCGATCTGAGACGTTTTCTCTGCCGCTGTCACCTTTCCGTGGGCTAGGGTCCGATCATGGTGCTCACGGCAGTGGAGATCGCGGCCTCCGTCCGGGCCGGGAAGCTCGATCCGGTGCAGGTCACCGAGGAGGCCCTGGAGCGGATCGCCGCGGCGGACGGCGTCGTCGGCGCCTTCCGGCGGGTGCGTGCCGAAGAGGCGCTGAAGGAAGCCGCGGAGGTCGCCGCGCGGCCGGATCTCGCGACGCTGCCACTGGCCGGGGTGCCCGTCGCGGTCAAGGACGTCACGGAGGTGGCCGGCGAATACGCGTCGCACGGTTCGCTGGCGGGGACGTCGGCGCGGGCGGACGCGGACGGCGTGATCGCGACGCGGCTGCGGGCGGCGGGCGCGGTGATCGTCGGGCTGACCCGGGTGCCGGAGCTGTGCATCTGGCCGATGAGCGACACCCCGGACGGCATCGCCCGCAACCCCTGGGACCCGACGTACGCGGCGGGCGGCTCATCGGGCGGCAGCGCGGCGGCGGTGGCGGCGGGGCTGGTCCCGCTGGCCCACGGCTCGGACGGCATGGGCTCGGTCCGCCTCCCGGCGGCGATGTGCGGCCTGGTGGGGCTGAAGCCGGGCGCGGACCTGCTGGCGGAGGGCGGCTGGTTCGGCATGTCGGTCCACGGCCCGCTGGCCACGACGGTCGCCGACACGGCGTTGCTGGTGTCGGTGCTGGCAGGCGCGCCTGAGCTGGCCGCGGTGACGTCGCCGTCGCCGGTCCGCATCGGCATGTCGACGACGGTACCGTTGCTGCACAGCCCGGTCCCGCGCGAGCTGGTGGCGGCGGTCTCGACGGCGGCGGGCCTCCTGGCGGCGGCGGGTCACGAGATAGCCCCGGCCGCACCCCGCTACCCGGCGACGATGGTCCTCGGCATGACGGCCCGCTGGCTGGCGGGCCCGGCAGCCCAGGCCCGCGAGTTCGACGTCAAGCGGCTGCAGCGCCGGACCCGCGCCCACATCCGCGCGGGCCGCCTGGTCGAGAGGACGGGCTTGATCCGCGCGCGGACGCGTGATCGCTGGATCGCCCGGGCGGAGGAGTTCTTCGCGGCGCACGAGGTGCTGCTGACGCCGACGCTGTCCCACTGGCCGGTGAAGGCGGGCCGCTGGCACGAGCGAGGCTGGCTGGCGAACGTGCTGCCGTCGACGCGCTTGGCGGGCTTCACGGGCCAGTGGAACTTCGCGGGCTACCCGGCGATCACGGTCCCGATGGGCAGGTCGGTGGTGTCGGGCCTGCCGACGTCGGTCCAGCTGGTGACCCGCCCGGGCGGAGAGTCGTTGCTGCTGGGCTTGGCGGCCCAGCTGGAGACGGCCAATCCGTGGGCCCGGACGGCGCGCAACTGAGGGCGCGCCGCTGTGGATGACTGAGCGCGCGCCGCTGCCGGGCACCGGAAACTGTCGGTGCCCGCCGGTAACGTAAAAACCGGGGGGCCCCTCCACGCGCGCGGGTTGCGGGCTTCGCGACACGCTCGGCTGGGGTTGCTCACGCGATGAAGGCCGCGCCGGGGACTCAGGAGTCCCGCAACGCGGCCTTCACAGATGCCGTGGCTCAGTTGCCCGGCTTGCTCCCCGACGGCGACAGCGGCTTCGCGCCATTGCTGGTGGACCCGTTGCCGTTCGCGGGCTTGGTCGCCGGGCCGTTCGAGTTGGCCGGCTTTGGCGCTGCAGCCGGCTTGGGCGCCGCAGCGGGCTTCGGGGCCGGCTTGGAAGCCGCCGGCTTGGGCGCCGCCGACTTCGGGATCGACGGCTGCACCACCGGGACCACCGGCGCCGCCGGCGTGGTCGCCGACTCCGCGTCCCCGCCGACCAGCTTCGACGCCTGGGGGATCACCGCCTCCTCCGGCAGCGTGGCCAGCTGCGTCTCGCTGTGGTTGAGGATGTCCTCCGCCATCGCCAGGCTCTTGCGCGCCTGCTCGCGGATCTCCGCCAGCCGCTCGACCTTGCGGTTGGCCGCCGTCGTGCGCTGGGCCGCCTGGGTGGTCGCCTCGTCGAGCCGGCGCTTGGCCTCCGCGGTCGCCTCGTCCAGACGCCGCTTCGCCTCCGCCGTCGCCTCCGCGATCCGGCGCTCCGCCTGGTTCTTGCTCGCCGTGCGCTGGTCCGCGATGTGCTTCTCCAGCGTGGCCTTCTGGGCCGCTTGGGACGCCTCGAACTCGCGCTCCAGCTTCCGGCGCTTGCGCTCCGCCTCGTTGTCCAGGAGCTCCCGGCGCTGGGCCGCCTCGATCGTCAGCCGCTGGACCTCGGCGCGCGTCTCCGCCAGCGCGTTCTCGTGCTCGGAGTGCAGCAGGTCGGCCTGCTTGTCCAGCTCCGCCACCAGCTTCGAGTACCGCTCACGCAGCTTCGTCGACGCCTCCGTCGAGGACGCCCACGTCTTCTCCGCGGCGACCTCGGCGCGCTTGATGATCTCGTCCGCGCGCGCCTGGGCGAGCGTCACCGTGCGCTGCATCCGCTCGTCGAGGTCCTCGAGCCGCTCCGGCGGCTTCTTCAGCTCCTCGATGCGCGCTTCCAGCGCCGCGACCTGCTGTCGCACCGTTTCGGCCTCGCGGGTCGCGGCGGCGGCCTGGGCCGCGGCGGCGTCGCGTTCGCTGAGCACCCGGCGCAGCTGGGCTTCGACGTGATCGAGGTACTGCCGCACCTCGTTGCGGTCGAAACCGTGCCAGGCCTGCGTGTACTCACGACGGAGGGGGAGGAGGCCGTTGAGGGCGGTTGCGGCGGGGTCGCGCTCAGGAACCATGGGCCCGACCGTACCCGGGCACCCGCCGCCTCCGCCTTCCGGCTTCACGAATCACCAACACGTGTCGCCGTGTCGCCGGAATGGCCTCACCCCGGGAACGCAGAGTGAGACCACCGTGCTGACCAGCCGGACCGATTACCAGTGGAAGCCGCGCGAGAGCCGGGCCAGCGCCATCGCCGCCCGTGAGAGGTGTTTCTCGCCACGTCCGATCTTGAGCTCGCCCGAACCGCCCGCCGCGGTCGAATCCGGGAAGATCCGGAAACCCTGGTACGCGACGGCGTCGGTGAGGCCCGGCGTGAGCGTGTACGCCAGCCCGATCGCCTGCCCCGCCGGGGTGCCGATGTGCTTGGGCCGCTCGACGAGCGCCTTCATCACCATGTCCGCGGCCTGCTCCGGCGACTTCGTCGGGAACGCGTCGTAGATCTTCGTCGGCCGGATCATCGGCGTCCGCACCAGCGGCATGTGGATGGTGGTGAAGGTGATCCCGTCGCCGTGCGTCTCGGTCGCCGCGATCCGCGAGAAGTAGTCCAGCGCCGCCTTCGAGGCCGCGTACGCCGAGAAGCGCGGCGCGATGCCCTGGACGCCGATCGACGACACATTCACGATGTGCCCGAACTTCCGCTCCGACATGTGCGGCAGCACCGCGAGGATCAGCCGTACCGCGCCGAAGTAGTTGATGGCCATCGCGCGCTCGTAGTCGTGCATCCGGTCGTAGGACAGCTTGATCGACCGGCGGATCGACCGGCCGGCGTTGTTGACCAGCATGTCGATCCGGCCGTGCTCGGCCAGCATCGCGTCGACGGCCTTGCGCACCGAGTCCTCGTCGGTCAGGTCGGCCGGGTACACCGACGCCGTGCCGCCGGCGGCGACGATCTCGTCGCGGACCTCCTCCAGCTCGTGCTGGCGGCGCGCGACGAGCAGCGGCACGCCGCCCGCGGCCGCCACCTTCAGCGCGGTCGCCCGCCCGATGCCCGAGGACGCGCCGGTGATGATCACGCGGCGGCCGTCGAGCTCACCGCGCGGGCCGTGCTTGCGCGCGCGGAACGGGTCGAGGTGCTCTCGCCAGTAGCGCCACAGCGTCGGCGCGTACTCCTCCAGCCGCGGGACCTCGACCGTGCCGGCCAGCGCCTTGCGCGTCTCGGCCGAGGAGAACACCGACGGGAACGCCATCGTGTCCAGCAGCACCGGCGGGATGCCGAAGCGCTCCATGACGGCGTCGCGCGCGATGGTGACGCCGGGGATGTGCTCGGTCAGCTTGACGAGCCCGACGATCCGCTTCGAGAGGCCTTCGCCCAGCTGGACGGTGATCGTCGGCGCGCCCGCGGCCCGCGCGAAGGCGTTGTACACCGACACGACCGGCTGCGGCTCGGGGTTGACCAGGTGGAAGGCGTGGCCGTCGAGGCCCGGCTTGACCACCAGCTCCAGCAGCGCCTTGGCGACGTAGTCGACCGGCACGATGTTCGTGTCGCCGAGGTCGGGGCCGACGACCGGCAGCACGTCGGGCAGCCCGGCGAGCCGGTTGATCGCCGGGAAGAGGTAGTACGGGCCGTCGATCTTGTCCATCTCGCCGGTCTCGGAGTGCCCGACGACGACGGCCGGCCGGTACACCCGCCAGGGCACCCGGTCCTGCTCGCGGACGATCTTCTCGGCTTCGAACTTGGTCCGGTGGTACGGCGTGACGAGGCGCTGCCCGGCGTCGAACATCTCCTCGGTGAACACGCCTTCGTGGTCGCCCGCGACGGCCACCGACGACACGTGGTGCAGGCAGCCCGCGCGCAGGTCCGCGGCGAGGTCGACGACGGCCCGCGTACCGTCCACATTGGCCTTGATGCTGGCTTCGTCGTCGGCGGTGAGGTCGTAGAGCGCGGCGAGGTGGACGATGTGGTCGACACCTCCGCGCAGCTGCTCGCGGTCCGCTTCGGACACTCCGAGCAGCGGCTCGCCGAGGTCGCCGGTGACGAGCGTGACGCGGTCGGAGTGCGGCCACTGGTCGACCAGCGCGGCGAGCTTGGCCCGCGAGGACGCGCGCACCACGAGGGCGACGCGGTCGTCGTCGGGGCGGGACAGCAGCAGCCGGGTGAAGTGACGCCCGATCAGTCCGGTCGCGCCGGTCACCAAGAACGTCGCCATGGTCTTCACACCTCTCGCTCCGCAGCCCTGACCCTGGGCATTCTGCTGCATGGCGACGCCCGCGACCACCGTTTCGAAACGTGATGTTACCCACGAGTAACTTAGCTGGGCTCCGCGATGACGACGCGGTTCTCCTCGTAGCCGTCCGAGCCGCCGACCCAGCGGCCGCCGCACGTCACCAGCACCACGCGGTGCGGGCCGGACTGGCCGAACAGGTAGTCGGCCCGGGCCGGCAGGTCGCTCTTGTGCACCGTGACCAGCTGCGAGATCCGGTACCGCCAGGTCTTACCCGCACTGTCCACAATGGTCACCGCGGCGCCGACCTGCGCGGTCCACAGCTCGGCGAACGGCCCGGTCGCGCCCCGCCAGTTCACGTGGCCGGCGAACACGCTCGCCCCGCCCGCGGCGTCGAGTGACGCGCCCCACCACGTCGCCTGGCCGAGGTCGGTGGGCACCGGCAGCTCGCCACCCGGGCCGAGGTCCTTGCGCACGAGCGTCGCCGTCCCGCCGGCGGGCAGCCGGACGGTGCCCCGCGCCTGCGGCGGCGGGGACGGCGGTGGCGCGCCCGCCGCGCAGAC
>NZ_JBSGJD010000307.1:0-10107 GCF_053605405.1 Amycolatopsis sp. NPDC003861 | reverse complement strand
GAGTGGTAAAGCGGGTTCTAACCCGCCTTACCACTCACGACCGCCGCGGGAGGGGATCAGCGGGAGGTGTAGCGGCGCAGGCGGGCGACCAGGTCGACGGTCGGCAGGCCGCACAGCTCGGCCATGCGCTCGAGCGCGGGCAGGTCGAGGGCGACCTCGCCGCCGCCCTGGTCGCCGGCCTGCCGCAGCCGGTCCTCGGCCCAGCGCCGCAGCGGCAGCAGGTCGGCCGGGGCGTCGGCGACGACCTTGCGCAGGTCGACGCGGACCCGGCCGGGCTCGTCGAGGAACACCCGGCGGTGCACCTTGGCCAGCAGGTCCTGGGGGAGTTCGTCCATCGCGACGCACAGCTCGACCAGGCGCACGACGGAGCACTGTCTGGTGCCCAGTTCGTAGGTGGCCAGCGTCTGCAGCGAGATCTCGCTCTGCAGGTGCTGGTTCAGCTCCTTGCGCGTCCACCCCCGGCTGCGCCGGAGCTTGCGGAGCTCGTCTCCGAGGATCCGCTGGTACTCCTCAGCGTCGATCAGCACATCAATGTCCCCTGCCGTGCGCTCCCACGGCACCGCACGGGCGTGATAATTCCCGTGCAGGTGCACCCTCACGTGTATGTAAGTGCGCCGAGGCCCGCCCCTTACGCGATTTCGGGCATGTCTTTGATACCGATTGCGCGAGTTAGGCCGAATGGGTTAACGCCAGCTCGCTGAGCGGGTCAGTTGACGCAGGGAACGCCCTCGGCGGTGATCGGCTTCTCGTCGTCGGTGGGGGCGGCAGGAGGTGCCGCGGCCTGCGACGTTGCGCCCGCGGCACCGGAGCCGGCGCCCGAGCTCGTGTCGGAGGTCGAGCCCTGGTAGTCGGCGCCGAGGAAGACCGTCACATGGCCGGCCGGCACGCTCTTGTCCTCCTGGACCGTCGGCGAGCCGCCCAGCGCGTCCGCGACGGCCTGGCCCTTGTCCTTGCCGCCCTTCGGCACCCAGATCACGGTGGTCTTGCGGGCGGTCGCGTTGGCCGTCTCGCCGGGGGTGAAGCCCTTGCCTTCGAGCGTCTTGGCGACGTTCGCGGCGAGGCCGGTGCGGCCGGAGGCGTTGCGGACGTCGACCGTGGTCGCCTTGTTGGCCGGATCGGCCTGCTGGGCGGGCGGCGCCTGGCCCGCGGGCGGCCCGGCCAGGCCCTGTACGAACTGCTTCACCTCGGCGGGGTCGACCTGGATGGCCGAGCCGTCTTCGGGGGTCTTGTAGTCGATGTTCTTCACCGGGATCGTGCGGAACTCGAGCTGGCCGCCGGTCAGGCCCTTCATCTGCTGGGCGAACCCGAAGATGTCCCAGTTCTGGTTGAGCACGACCGACTTCTTGATGGCGTCGATCAGGTCCGACAGCTTCGCCGGGTTGGTCAGCGTCCCGGCCGAGAGCACCTTGCGGGCCATGCCGGCCATGAACACCTGCTGGCGGACGACGCGGTCGAGGTCGCCGTTCGGCAGGCCGTGGCGCTGCCGGACGAACTCGAGGGCCTCGACGCCGGAGATCGTGTGCTGGCCCTTGGTGAAGTTCGCGCCGGAGTACTGGTCCTTGACGGTGTTGTTCAGGCAGACGTCGACGCCGCCGATGGCCTTGGTGATCTCGCTGAAGCCGAGGAGGTTCACCGCGGCGTAGTTGTCGATGGTCGACCCGGTGAGCTTCTCGACGGTCTCGATCAGCTCCTTCGCCCCGGCCTGGTTGGCCTTGACGTCGAGCTCCTTCGGGTCGGTGACGCCCTGCTTCTGCAGGTCCTTGCGGGCCGACAGCATCGCCCGCGCGTACGCCGAGTTGATCTTGTGCTTGCCGTAGCCGCCGGGGATGTCGACGTAGGTGTCGCGCGGCAGCGAGATGGCGACGGCCTTGCTGCCGTCGTTCGGGATGTGCACGAAGATCAGCGAGTCGGTGTTGAGCTCGCCGTCGGCGTCGCCGGCGCGCAGCTCGTCGAGCACCTCGCGCGGCAGCGGGTTGCCCTGGGCGTCGGTGCGGCTGTCCAGGCCGACCAGCAGGATGTCGCGGGCGCCGTCGGCGGGCTTGTCGCCACCGCCGCCGTCGCTGAGCACGTTCGTGTAGTTCAGCCCGTTCACCAGGCCCTGCATGGCCGCCCAGGCGTACCCGGTCAGGCCCATCACCAGCAGCGAGACGACGGCCAGCGCGATCTTCGCGCCGCGGAAGGAGTTGCGGCGGGCGCGCGGGGCCGGGCGAGGCTCGGGCCGCCGGGACGGCGGCGCGGCCGCCCGGCGGGAGGCCGCGGGTTCGCGGCGGGAGTCGGCCGGCTCGCGGCGGGGTGCGGGGCGGCGCTGGGGAGTGCTGCGCCGTGCGTCGGCCCGGCCTGGCTCGTCCTGCCGGGGCCGGGCGGGGCGGCGGCCGCCTTGCCCGTTCCGAGGCGGGTGATCCACGCGGGCGACTCCTCACTCCATCGATCGGGTGGTGCTAGGGGATGGGACGCATGGTGCCTGCCCCGGGTTGCCGTAGCGTTACACATCCCCCCGCGAATGTGTCATGCACCACCCAGTTTCCCGCATGTCCGGTGGTTTCGCCTGGTCAGGACGTCGCATTCGCCGGTGGTCGAGCCGGGAGCAGGGTTCCCGCGGCGGCCAGCAGCGCAAACCCGGCCGTGACGGCGTGGAGCGTGACGCCGAGGAAGCCCGGGGTGCTGCCGTCGGCGGCGAACAGCAGCGACGGCGCGCAGGCGAGCGCCGTGACCAGCCACGTGCCGGTGGCCGCGCCGGCGCCGATCCGGATCGTGTGCAGCAGGAACACCCCGAGCAGCAGGTGCACCAGGCTCTGGATCGGGTCGAGCCGCAGGCCGAGCAGGTCGGCGTCGGCGGCGACCCCGCCGAAGCGGGTCAGCGCGAAGCCGAACACGCCCAGCGTCGCGTACCCGATCCCGAGCCCGGCCGCGGCCCGGGTGAGCACCGCCGTCCGGCGGCCCGGGTGGTCGGCCGCGCGCGGCTGCCGGACGCCGTGGCCGTGCCGTTCGAACCACCAGAAGACCAGCGTCGCGGGCACGGCCAGCAACCCGACCGCGACCAGCGTGCGCGGACGGATCAGCCAGCTGAGCCCGTCGGCGATCCGGCCGGGCAGGTAGACGACGGCGACCAGCAGCAGCATCGCGGCGAGGAACGCCAGGTAGAGGCTCATCGGCGCACGCAGGACGAACCGGCAGGCGCGGGCGACGCCCGGCCGGTGGCCGAGCCGGCCGAGCGGGCGGGCCAGCAGCCCGAGCACGCCCAGCTGGACCAGGCCGAGGAGGAGCACGCCCCACGGCGGGGCGGAGAACGCGCCGGGCGCGCCCGGGCTGCCGAGCAGGACAGGTGGCCCGCCCTGCAGGACGCTCATCCCGGCGAGGCCCGCGACCCCGGTGGCGGCGGCCGCGGCGAGCAGCCGCCGGGACGGGCGGACGCCGTCGGCGTGGGCGAAGGCGAGCTGCTGGGCGAGCAGGGCGATGGCGAACGTCGCCGCGTAGCGCGGCAGCGGCGAACCGGACCAGCTCGCGGCCGGCTCACCGGCGCCGACCAGGGCGAGCAGGCCCACGGCCGCGCCCACCGGCGCCCGGCGGTGCAGGGCCAGCAGCGGCGGCGCGCAGACGATCGTCAGCAGGTAGACGCCGAGCAGCCAGAGCGGGTGTAGCGCGATCCGCATGACCGTCGCCGTGGTGCCCGCCGGGCTGCCGAGCAGTTCGAGCGCGAGCGGTGTCAGCAGCGCGACGACGGCGAAGATCAACGCCGGCCGCAGCAGCGGGCTCGCGCGTTCGGCCAGGTAGTGCCGGTAGCCGCCGCCCGCCTGCTGCTCGGCGCGCCAGCCGGCCGCGTTGGCGTGGCCGCCGGCGAAGTAGATCAGCGGGGCGAGCTGGGCGAGCCAGGTCAGCGGCCACAACGCCGGTTCGGGGGCGCCGGCCCAGTGCGCGAGCGCCGTCACCGACTCGCCGAGCAGCAGCAGGACGACCCCGCCGGCGCCGAGCAGCGCCCACCGGCTGACCTCCGCGGGATCGGCGAGTGGAACGGACGCCCGCGGCTCGCGCCGGGCCCGCAGCCAGCCGCGCAGCCGGAAGACCAGCAGGCAGCCGATCACCAGCACGCCGGCGACCATCGGGCCGATCGGATCGCCGACCGGCGGGCCCCAGCGCTGGTGCCACGAGTTGACGACCAGCCCGGCCGAGTAGAGGGAGGCGACGGCCCGGCAGGTGAGCGCCGAGTTCATCGGGTTGAGGTCGCAGGCGTGGTGCATGTCGTAGGACAGGCGGTCGTCCAGGGCCTCCCGGACCTCCGGGCCGAGCGGGTGGCCCTTGCGGTCGGCGTAGCGGAGCAGGTCGTAGCCGAGATCGTGGGCCTTGCACGGCACGGCGTAGTCCCACTTCGTGTTGTCGTCGCCCCACGGCGTCGAGCAGCCGCCGTCGACGTGCACGGCCCGGACGGTGCCGTCGCGGGCCGGCATCGCGCCCGGGGTGACGCCGCTGAGCGCGGTGAAGTCCTTCGGCAGCCGGGCGAGTGCGTCGGGGTGCGGGCCGGGGTGGACCAGCGCCTCGATGGCGTTCTGCGCGGCCAGCACGTCACCGGTCGGCGGCCCCTGGTCCGGCGGCGACGGCGGGCGCGAGGCGATCAGCCCGAAGGCGAAGACGACCAGCAGGACCAGCAGCAGCCAGCCCGACGTCGACCAGGGTCGGCGGGTGCGTGGCGGATCGGTCGGGGCCGGCATGGGTTCAAGGGTGCCAGCCGCGCTCGGCGGCCGACATGGGGATAACCGCAGGATCGGCCGGCGGGTTTCCGCAAGCTGCCCGGACGGCTGCCCGTTCTGCCCTTCCTCGGCGGGAAGGTCCTGGTGAGACTGGGGACAGGGGGCGCGGCGACCAGGAGGCAGCAGTGCGCTCGACCGAGCTCGCCGTGCCCGCGGAGAACACCGTGCGCGCACTGCGCCGCCTCGCCCCCGGCGCCCGGTTGCGCACGCCGGGCACGCCGGAGCCGCGGGTGATCGCCGAGGCGCTGCGCTCGTACGCGCCGGAGGAGCTGGGCCGGGTCCACCCCGGGCCGGTGGGACGGGTGGTGCTGGCCGCCCAGCTACGGGCGCTGGATCAGGCGATGACGGGGTTCTTCGGCGCGGGTGTCGCGGAGTCCGCCCGCCTGGTCCGGGCCGCGCGGTTCGGCCGGGTCCGCCCGGGGCGGCGGCTGCGCGAGCGCTTGGCCACCGAGCCGGGCCTGCGGACGGCGGCGCTGGCCTGGGCGGAGGCGTTCGGCCACCGGATGTTGGCGGGGGAGCTGCGCGGGATCCGCGAGATGCCGGAGGAAGAGGACGGCCGGCTGGCGGCGGAGCTGGCGGTGGCGGAGCTGCTGCCGCGCGCCGAGCGGCGGACGAGCGGGCGCGAGGTGCTGCTGCCCGGGCCGGCCGAGGAGGGACCTGGGCCGCACGGGGTGCTCGGTGCGCTGTCGCGGCCGGAGGCCGGCGCGGGCGGTGAATTCGCCGACCCGCCGCTCGGCCCGGGCGGCTCGCCGGTGGCCGGTGGCGGTGGCCTGCCGAGCGCGGCAGCGGGTGCGGGCGGTGCGCCGTCCGCCGGCAGTGCCTTTCTCCGCGTCCGGTCGGTGCGCGTCACCGAGCAGGGCTTCCAGGTCGATGTCCACGCCGATCCGCCGGCCGAACTTCTGCGCGATGGCGATGGCCTCACCCTGCGGGCCCTCTGGTGGAACGGCCTCGGCCGGGTCGCCGACGACCTCGGGTACGAGTACCTCCTGCTGGCCAAGGACCACGCCGGCAGCGGGATCGTCCGGCACTGGTGCCATCCCCGCCTCGCGCCCGGGGCCACCGTCCTGCGGCTCGAGTCCGCCGGCTACCGGGGGGAGCGGCTCCGGCTGGAACCCGCCGCCGCCGGGAGTTGTGCCGAGGTGCTCGTCAAGCTCGAACTCACCGTGCGGCTGGGGGTGTGACCGTGTCCGGGGCGAAGCAGACCTGGTCGCGGCCGTTCTCCTTCGCCAGGTAGACCGCCGCGTCGGCCGATTGGAGGAGGCGCTCCAGGGTGTCGCCGTGGCGGGGGTGGCGGGCGACGCCGATCGACGTCGTGCGGTCGGCGATGGTCGCCGGGTCGCCGCGCTTGTCCGTCGTCACCATGTGCAGCTTGGCGATCGCGATCCGGATGCGCTCGGCGGCGTCCCAGGTCGCCTCTTCGTCGATGTCCGGCAGCAGAATGAGGAATTCCTCGCCGCCGAAACGGCCGACCAAGTCGCTCGGTCTGGTCACTTCGTCGAGCGTTTGCGCAACGGTGCGCAGCACGTCGTCGCCCGCCGGATGTCCATAGGTGTCGTTAATCCACTTGAAGTGGTCCAGATCGACCATCAGCAGCGCCAGTTGATCACCCGATCGGGCGGTCCGTTCGAGAGCGCGTTCCGCCGCCTCCGACCAGCCACGCATGTTGAGAATGCCCGTTTTCGGGTCGGTCCGGACGTCGTTCTGGAGCTGGTCGAGTTCCGCGAGGCGATTGAAGACCACGGTGACCACGGCCATCACCGCCACCATCGGCGGGACGGCCGCGAGCAGGATCGCGGTCACCGCGCCGAGGCCGATGGTGATCGCCTCGAGCATGTTGTCGGCCGGGCTGCCCAGCACGTTACGAACCGTGCGCCCGGCGGGGGATCCGAGCAGCAGGACCCCGCCCACGTACGCGATCTGGATCGCTTCGTAGATGGCCCCGGTGACGACGATGGTGCCGAACTCGCGGAGGAAGTCACCCCAGCCCGGACGGCCGAGCGAGTGCGGCCCGAGCGCCGTGTAGGTGAGGTGCGCGAGCGCGCCGGCGAGGCCGTGCGTGATGGACGAGAAAATGAAGTTGTGCGCCGGCCGCCGGGCGATGAACCAGTGCTGCAACCGGATGACGGCGATGACGAAAAGGGTGAGCGGTACCGGCAGTATCATCGCGGCGGAAAACGTCCACACGGCGGTGAGGTCGATCAGCACCGTTTTGGTCCGGTCGCGCCGCCGCTCCTCTTGGCGCTGCGTCAGTTGAATGTGGACGGTGGCGCCGGCGGCCAGAATCGCGAAATTGATCCAGTCGTTTCCGGACGGAATCGGCGAGCGCGCGAACGAGACGGCGAGAATCGCGACCGCGACGGCTTCGGCCGTCAGCATGAACGCGACCTGCACCGGGCGGCGGCGCCAGAGCGCCCAGTTGCCCGGCCAGTACGCGTGCCGGACCCGGACACCACTGGTCGTGGTCGCGGGCGTACCTGTGGTCACGCCCGGTTCCGCGGCGCTTTCCGCCCGCTCCGCGGCCGAGCCGCCCGGTTCACCCGGCGCGCCCGGGCCGCCGTCCGGTCCTGGATGCAATTGGTCACCTCCTTTCCAGCCTAGTCCCGGCCTTGAGTAATCTCATCGGTACCTGGCAGAGTGTTCACGCATTCCGTGGCCGGGTACCATCCCACAGCAACGGATCGGCCAAGGCCCCGGAGTAACTGCCGGGAACGCGGCGCAAAAGGTTCTGCGAGACTCTCCCCGCATGGAGGTGGCCCCCATGAGCAACCGCGACTTCTGAACCACCCTCGAATTGTCACCCGTGACGTCCGCGAATGCCATTCATGATCTTGGCCGTACCCCGGAGGTGGCACCTGGCGATCACGATGGCCAGTGCCGCGGTTCCGCCCCGCCCACCCGGCGCCAGGCGAACGCCACCGGCACGGCCAGCAGCAGACCCACCGCGCCCGCCAGCGCGATGGTCGTGTGCGCGGATCCCAGCGCCTGCGCGACCAGCCCGCCCAGGCCGACACCCACGCCCTGCGCGACCCGCAGCCCGGTCCGGTACAGGCCGCCCGCACTGCCCCGGATGTCGTTCGGCACCCAGGTGATGAACGTGGCCGACACCGTGATGACGTACGCGCCCGTCGCGCCGGCCAGCGCGAGCAGGATGAGCGCGAAGGCCAGGTTCGGCCGCAGCGCGAACGCCGCCAGCGCGGCCAGCGGCAGCGCGGCCAGCACGCCCAGCAGCTTGCGGCGGTGTTCGGTCGTGACGAACCGCGACAGCAGGAACGTGCCGGCGACGAAGCCCAGCGGGTCGGCGGCCAGCAGCCAGCCCACCGCCTGATCGCCCGCGCCCAGCTGTGCGGCGAGCGGCGCCGCGAGCCCCTCCGGGATCACCGCCAGGCCGACGAGCCAGGACAGGTAGAGCAGCACCCGCAGCCGTTCGTCGCCGAAAACCTGCCGGACGGCGCCGAACCACGGGGCGCCGCCGTTGCCCGCCGCGGGCCGGCGCAGCACCAGCAGCCGCACGGCGACCGCGGCCACCAGGAACGTCAGCGCGTCGACGGCCAGCGCCCACGACGTCCCGATCGTCGTCACCAGCAGCCCGCCGGCGGCCAGTCCGGCCAGCATCGCGGTGTTGTTCGTGATCCCCCGCAGGTCCTGGCTCTGCAGGTAGACGTCGTCGTCGGCGAAGACCTCGCGGCCGAGCGCGTTCTGCGCCGCGTTGCCCGGCGCGTTCGCCAGCCGCGCGAGGACGAACAGCGCGAACACCCAGCCCAGCGGCATCCCGGGCAGCGCCATCAGCCCGATCAGCACGGCCTGCGCGAACGAGCCGGCGACCAGCACCGCGCGCCGGGGGAACCGGTCGGCGAGCTGGGACAGCCCGAGCCCGCCGGCGAGCGCGGGCAGGAACGTCAGGGAGTAGACGACGGCCGACAGCAGCGGCGACCCGGTCCGGTCGAAGGTGAGGATGGCCAGCGCGACGATGGTCAGCTGGTCGCCCAGCATCGACTGCGTCTCGGCGAACCACAGCGCGCGGAACTCCCGGTTGGCCAGGACGGCCCGGAACCGGGGTGTCGCGCGTGTCGTCACCTCGTAACCACCGTCCCCCGATCGAGTGAACATGGACCGTCCGCATTGTGCCTCTCCGGTGATGACTCCATCCGGGGGAGTCACCGGTTGACCACCGGAAAGCACCCACAGTATGCCGCCGGTTACGCCCCGCCGTCCCCCGAACGCCGGTCAGTCACCCCCTCGTGACCGGCCCGCGGGTACGTCCGGACTGATCGAACCGGACTCGCTCGGCGCAGGGCGGCGGCCGCTCGTCGTCGCGCCGATGCCGCGTTGGACCGAATGGGCCAAGACTGGACATGAGCCGGCCGGGGTGGACGGACCGCGCGCCGCCGGCGCTGCAGATCGGGGAGAGCAATGGACGGGTTGATGCAGGGCAAGGCGGTCGTGGTCACCGGTGCGGGCCGGGGCCTGGGCGAGGCGTTCGCGGTGCACGTCGCGCGCGAAGGCGGGGCGGTGGTGGTCAACGACATCGACGCCGAGCTGGCCGAGCGGACGGCCGAGAACATCCGCGCGCACGGCGGCCGCGCCGTCGCGAGCGGGCACAGCGTGGCCGAGGCGGGTGAGGCGCAGGAGATCGTCGATCTCTGCGTCAAGGAGTTCGGCGGGATCGACGGGCTGGTCAACAACGCGGGGCTGAACTACGAGGCCCTGCCGTGGGAGGACGACGCCGAGGCGGCCCGCGAGCTCGTGCAGGTCAACGTCCTCGGCGTGGTGAACACCGGGCTGGCCGCGATCAAGGCGATGGTCGACGCGGGCACCGGCGGCTCGATCGTCAACATCTCCTCGGGCGCTTCGCTCGGGCAGCGCAAGCTCGGCGTGTACGCGGCGAGCAAGGGCGCGGTCGCGTCCCTGACCTACTCGTGGGCGCTCGACCTCGAGGACGTCGGGATCCGCGTCAACGCCGTCTGCCCGCTCGCGCACACGCGGATGGTGTGGAAGTCGGAACGCTCCCTGCGCGCCTGCCCGCCGGACCGCACGCCGTCGCGGATCGCGCCGGTCGTGCTGTTCCTGCTCGGCGAGGGCTCGCACGGCATCACCGGCCAGATGATCCGGTGCAACGGCCCGCAGCTGCACATCATGGGCCAGCCGTTCCTCAAGCAGCCGATCCTCGAACGCCCGGTGTGGGACACCGAGACGGTGCAGAAGGCGTTCGACGAGGTCTTCTCCGCCCACCTGGAGAACTACGGCCTGGAGAAGCGCGTCCCGCCGCGGCTGCGCAAGTGGACGGACTCGACCTCGCCCCGCACCGCCTGACCCAAGCGCCCCAATGTGGCGTTCGGTGCGTTGGACGCACCCAATGTGGCGTTCG
>NZ_JBSGJD010000306.1:0-10203 GCF_053605405.1 Amycolatopsis sp. NPDC003861 | reverse complement strand
GGTAAGGCGGGTTAGAACCCGCCTTACCACTCACGACCAGCCGCGGAAGACCGCCCGCACCGGCGCTCGCCCGCTCCGGCGGCCCCCTCTGGGAGGATCGGTCTCCGGACGTGCCCAGCCTGCCCCGGAACGATCCGGTTTTGTCGGGGGTGCGGGCTACGCTGAGCAAGAGTCCGATCCGGGAGAGTGATGATGCAAGAGTTCTTCTCGCCGCTGGCGTTCGACTTCCTGTGGGAGTCGGCGCAGGTCGGCGAGCTGCCGTACCCGCTGATCATCCGGTCGCACGGCGCGACCGAAGATGAGCGCGTGTCGCTGCGGCACCGCATCGACGTCGAGCTGAAGGCGCGCGGCATCCGCGAACCACGCGGCCGGCTCGCCCCGCCGATCGAGGACGCCCTGCACCTGCTGGCCTTCGCCCCGCTGACCATCGACGCGCTGCACATCCCGCAGTTCGAAGCCCCGACGGTCGGCGTCCTCGCGGCGGCCGACGAGACCAAGGGCGTGCTCGCGGTCCAGGACGCGGACGGGATCTGGCTGCGGGACGTCCCACCGGACGGCCTGGTCTCCGCCGTCGTCGGGATCCTGCCCGCCGGGCCGCGTGGCAGCGAGGCGTCGGTCACACTGCCGCTGGACGACGCCCTGCGCACCGCGCCGATCCGGGTGCCGGCGTCGCTGCCGTCGTCGGGTGAGGAGCGCGGCAAGGCGCGCCGGACCCCGCTGAGCGAACGCGTCACGGCCGACCCGCGCGAGGCCTACGGCCGCCTCGCCGGGCAGCCCCGGCAGCGCGGCGGTCAGCTGGCAGCGAACAGCCGTTCGCAGGTCGGAGCCAAGCAGCGGTCCCGCGTGCTGGCCTGGTTCGACACCGCGACCGGCCGGTACCTGAGCCTCTCCCGCGCAGGTACGGACGGTCGCGAGTGGGTCACCGTGGCGCCCGCGGACCCGGCCACGCTGCGCACCCGGCTGGGCGAGATGGTGAACAGTGTGTCCGACGGCACGCGATAGCGTGAACGGGTGCGGGTGCCGTCCGGGAACCCTGGCGCGGTATCGCCCGTTGACCTGCGAGAGGCTCACAGGGGATGAACGCGGCAGCGGACGGTACCCTGATGAGCAGGTGTCCAGGCACCAGTGGTTGTCAAGATCGTGATGGCGGGTATCACAGGAGCCGCCCAACCAGGGAGGGTCGAGGCCACCAGGGCCGAGTCGTATGAACCGGAAGAGCGTGCTCAGGAACCCACTGCTGTGGATCGTCGCGGGGTTGCTGGCGTTGTTCGCGTACAACACGATCTTCGACAGTGATCGTGGGTACACCCAGGCACCCATCTCGGTGGCGAACTCCCAGATCACCTCGAACAACGTCAAGGAAGCCAGCCTCGAGGACAAGGAACAGCAGCTCAAGCTGCTGCTGGCCAAGCCCATCGACGTCGACGGCCAGCAGGTCACCCAGATCATTTCGCAGTACCCGGCGGACGCCACCCGCCCGATCTACGACTCGTTGATCGCGGCGAAGGCGGGCGGCCAGCCGATCAAGTTCACCACCAAGGTGACCCAGCAGGGCGTGCTGACGCAGATCCTCATCTTCGCCATCCCGCTCGCCCTCGTGCTGGGCCTGCTGATGTGGATGATGAACAACGCCCAGGGCGGCGGCAACCGCGTCCTCAACTTCGGCAAGTCCAAGGCCAAGCAGCTGAACAAGGACATGCCCAAGACGACCTTCGGGGACGTCGCGGGCGCCGACGAGGCCGTCGAAGAGCTGTACGAGATCAAGGACTTCCTGCAGAACCCGGCGCGCTACCAGGCGCTCGGCGCGAAGATCCCGAAGGGCGTTCTGCTCTACGGTCCGCCGGGTACCGGCAAGACGCTGCTCGCGCGGGCCGTCGCTGGCGAGGCGGGCGTGCCGTTCTACACGATCTCCGGCTCGGACTTCGTCGAGATGTTCGTCGGTGTCGGTGCCTCGCGTGTCCGTGACCTGTTCGAACAGGCCAAGCAGAACGCGCCCTGCATCATCTTCGTCGACGAGATCGACGCGGTCGGCCGCCAGCGCGGCGCCGGCCTCGGCGGCGGGCACGACGAGCGCGAGCAGACCCTGAACCAGCTGCTCGTCGAGATGGACGGCTTCGACGCCCGCGGCGGCATCATCCTGATCGCGGCCACCAACCGGCCGGACATCCTCGACCCGGCGCTGCTGCGCCCGGGCCGGTTCGACCGGCAGATCCCGGTGTCCGCGCCCGACCTGCGCGGCCGCAAGGCGATCCTCGAGGTGCACGCCAAGGGCAAGCCGATCGCCCAGGGCACCGACCTGACCAGCCTGGCCAAGCGCACGGTCGGCATGTCCGGCGCCGACCTGGCGAACGTCCTCAACGAGGCCGCGCTGCTCACCGCCCGCCAGAACGGGCACGTGATCACCGACGCGGCGCTGGAGGAGTCGGTCGACCGCGTCGTCGGCGGCCCGGCGCGCAAGAGCCGGATCATCTCCGAGAAGGAGAAGAAGATCACGGCCTACCACGAGGGCGGGCACGCGCTCGCCGCGTGGGCGATGCCGGACATCGAGCCGGTCTACAAGCTGACCATCCTGCCGCGCGGCCGCACGGGCGGGCACGCGCTGCTCGTCCCCGAGGACGACAAGGACCTGATGACCCGCTCCGAGATGATCGGGCGGCTGGTCTTCGCGATGGGTGGCCGCACGGCCGAGGAGCTCGTCTTCCACGAGCCCACCACCGGCGCGTCGTCCGACATCGAGCAGGCGACGAAGATCGCCCGCGCGATGGTCACGGAGTACGGCATGAGCGCCCGGCTCGGCGCGGTCAAGTACGGCCAGGAGCAGGGTGACCCGTTCCTCGGCCGCTCGGCCGGCCGCCAGGCGGACTACTCGCTCGAGGTGGCGCACGAGATCGACGAGGAGGTGCGCAAGCTCATCGAGACGGCGCACACCGAGGCGTGGCACGTGCTCAACACCTATCGCGACGTGCTCGACGAGCTGGTCATCGAGCTCCTGGAGAAGGAGACGCTGACCCGCAAGGACCTGGAGCGGATCTTCGCGACGGTCGAGAAGCGCCCGCACATCACCGTGTTCAACGAGTTCGGTGAGCGGACGCCGTCGGACAAGCCGCCGATCAAGACCCCGGGCGAGCTGGCGATGGAGCGCGGCGAGCCGTGGCCGCCGCCGGAGAAGGAGAAGCCGGTCCTGAAGCCGGAGCCGACCCCGGTCGGCACCGCGCCGGGCGCGGGCGAGCTGCCGGGCGGTCCGCCGTACCCGTCGCCGTCGCCGGTCGACCCGAACGCCAACCCGTACGCCCCGCCGCAGCCGGGCGCCTACCCGAACGGCGGCCGTCCCTACGGCAGCCCGAACGGTGGCGCAGGCGGCACGGCGCACTGGCCGCAGACCTACGGCGGCGGCCAGCCGTCCGGCCAGAGCGGCCCGCCCAACTACGGTGCCCCTCCGGGCTGGACACCGGCGACCTCGCCGGGCGGCCAGCCGGGCCAGTCGTGGCGGCCCGGTGGTGAAGAACGCCCTCGTGAGCACGGCTGGTTCGCCGACCAAGCCGGCAACCAGCAGAGCGAGGGGGAGCGACGTGACGTGGATGGACCCGAAAAGCCCCAGTGACGCCGACCGCCCGGTCTTCGACCACGACCGGGCGGAGAAGGCGATCCGGGAGCTCTTGCTGGCCTGCGGTGAAGACCCGGAGCGGGACGGTCTGAAGGACACCCCCGCCCGGGTCGCCCGCGCGTACCGCGAGATGTTCGCGGGCCTCTACACCGAGCCGGACTCGGTCCTCGACAAGACGTTCGACGAGTCCCACGAAGAGCTGGTGCTGGTCACGGACATCCCGATGTTCAGCCAGTGCGAACACCACCTGGTGCCCTTCCACGGCGTCGCGCACGTCGGGTACATCCCGAACGCCGCCGGGAAGGTCACCGGGCTGTCCAAGCTGGCCCGGCTCGTCGACCTCTACGCCAAGCGCCCCCAGGTCCAGGAGCGTCTGACGTCCCAGGTCGCCGACGCCCTCGTCCGCAAGCTCGAGCCCCGTGGCGTGATCGTCGTCATCGAGGCCGAGCACCTCTGCATGGCCATGCGCGGCATCCGGAAGCCTGGCGCCCGCACCACCACCTCCGCCGTGCGCGGGCAACTGAAGACGTCACCGTCGTCGCGGGCGGAGGCGCTGGACCTCATCAAGGCGCGCCGGTGAGCGTGGGACTTCCCACGCCCGGCCGGTGCGTGGTGATGGGCGTGCTGAACGTGACGCCTGATTCCTTTTCGGACGGTGGCCGTTACCTCGGGCTCGACCAGGCGCTGGAGCACGCCCGCGAGATGTGGGCGCGCGGGGCCGACCTGATCGACGTCGGGGGCGAGTCGACGCGGCCGGGAGCGTCCCGGGTGGACGCCGCCACCGAGCTGCAGCGCGTCCTGCCGGTGATCAAGACGCTCGCCGCGGAAGGGGTGGCGTTGTCGGTCGACACCACGCGGGCCGCCGTGGCCGCCGCGGCGCTCGAAGCCGGCGCGCACGTCGTCAACGACGTCTCGGGCGGGCTGGCGGATCCGGACATGGCGCGCGTCGCGGCTGACGCCGGGGTGCCGTGGGTGCTGATGCACTGGCGCGGGCACAGCAAGGACATGCAGGCGCTCGCCGAGTACGACGACGTCGTGGCCGACGTGCGCGCCGAGTTGCTGTCCAGAGTGGACGCGGCGCTCGCGGCCGGCGTGGCCGAGAGTGCGATCGTGCTGGATCCTGGGTTGGGTTTCGCGAAGAACGCCGAGCACGACTGGGCGTTGCTGCGTGGGCTGGATTCGTTGCTGTCGCTTGGTTTCCCGGTGCTCGTGGGCGCCTCGCGCAAGAGGTTCCTCGGCCGCCTGCTGTCCGAAAAGGACGGAACACCGCGTCCGCCGGACGGCCGGGAGGATGCCACCGCGGCGATCTCCGCGCTCGCCGCGGCGGCCGGTGCGTGGGGCGTGCGGGTGCACGAGGTCGGGGCTTCGCTGGACGCGGTCGCGGTGGCCGCCGCTTGGAGGACGGATGGCTGACCGGATCACGCTGACCGGCTTGCGCGTGTTCGGGCGCCACGGCGTGTTCGAGCACGAGAAGCGGGACGGCCAGGAGTTCGTCGTCGACATCACGGTGTGGCTGGACCTCGGGCCGGCCGCGGCGTCGGACGACCTGACGAAGACCCTCCACTACGGCGAGCTGGCCGAGCTGGCGGCGGGCATCGTCGCGGGCGAGCCGTACGACCTGATCGAGAGCGTCGCGGGCAAGATCGCCGACGAGGTGCTGCGCGACGAGCGCCTGGGCGCGGTCGAGGTGACGGTCCACAAGCCATCGGCCCCGATCCCCCTGACGTTCGACGACGTGGCCGTAACGGTCCGGCGCGACCGGTGAGCCGCGCGGTCCTGTCCCTCGGCTCCAACCTGGGCGACCGCCTGGGCTTCCTGACCCTGGCGCTCGACGCCGTCCGCCCGGCGCTGGTCGCGGTGTCGAGCGTGTACGAGACGAAGGCGTGGGGAGTCGAGGACCAGCCGGACTTCCTCAACGCGGTCTGCGTGGTCGACGACCCGGCCCGCGACCACTGGGCCTGGCTCCGAGCGGGCCAGCAGGCCGAGCAGGCGGCGGGCCGCGTCCGCGAGCTGCGCTGGGGCCCCCGAACCCTGGACGTCGACGTGGTCACGGTGGACGGCGTGACGTCCGAGGACCCGGAGCTGCTGTTGCCGCACCCGGGAACCCCGGACCGCGCGAGCGTGCTGGTGCCATGGGTGGAGATCGAGCCGGACGCAGTCCTGCCGGGCCACGGCCCGATCGCAGCGTTGCTCGCCGCTCGGCCGGCGGACGAGGTGGCCACGGTCCGTCGGACGGATCTCGAACTGCGCTGACTTTCCCTGTGGACGACTTCTAGGACTTTTTGGGTTTGGTCGTCCGGTGCGCGGCCCGCCACCCCGAAGCCGTGATTGTCACTACGGCCGGTGGTACCGCGTCAAGGCGGGAAAGCGTGCCTTGACCCGGCACCACCGGCCGTGTTTGGGCTTCGGATCGGGGTGGCGGGGGAGGTCTGGGCTGGGTGCCGGTTTGGGTGTCCGTGTGCCGTTCCGGCCGTCGGCGCCCGAGCCGAAGCCCGGAGCCCGTGCCGGGCCGGAGCCCGCGCCAAACCAAGCCGACCCGGGCTTTCGGTGGTCGGAAAGGTTACTCATCGGTGAACCGGTGGTGGCCGTTACCGGTCACCGCCGGTCCGTCGCCGAGCTGTCGTTCCCGTGCGCTCAGCCGCGCAGAGCTTCGATCATGAAACGGACCGCCGGCTGGGCCGTCGGGATCGGGGGCCAGCCGTTGATCGTGGCCAGCAGTTGCCAGTAGCGCTCGGCCCGGGGATCCCCGCTCATCGCGAACCGGTCCGCCAGCTCGGCCCGGAACTCCGGTGCGGTCGGGTCCTGGTTCTCCCGGGCGGACGCCGCCGCCAGGTCGGCCGCAAGCGTTTGCCCCGTCTCCGACGTGGGGGATTCGCCCGCCGCCACGGCCGCTTCCGCGCGAGCCGACCAATCCTGCCAGTACTGCTGCCAGCCTTCCGACGGCTGCTCGAACTCGCCGTCCTCGATCTGCTTGGCCTGGGTTTCGCTCATCTGGCGGATCAGCGCCCGGAACTCCCGGTCTTGGACCAGTTCGGCGAACTCGATCCAGGCCTCGAGCTGCTCCGGGGTCGGGTCGTCGGGCAGCTCCGGCTTGCCCGAGCGCATCCGGCGGTAGAACTCCTGGTCGATGTCGAGCCCGGCGACCATTTCGTCCCAGAACTCGTCGACCAGCCGCTTGCGCTCCTCGTCGGACATCGACGCTAGTCGGTTCATCAGGTTCACTTCCTCCAGTTCGGAATTGCGCTTGGCCACCGCGCGCAGCACCGCCCGGCGCAGCCGCAGCCGCCGGATCTGCTCGTCGAGCGCCTCCACGTGCCGGACCGCCAGCTCGCCGACCGTCGTCGACTGCGTCAGCGCTGCGGAGACGTCGGCGAGGCCGAGACCCAGCTCCCGCAGCGTGCGGACCAGCTCCAGGCGGGCCATCGCGGCCGCGTCGTAGAGGCGGTAGCCGGCGTCCGTCCGGTCGGTCGGCGGCAGGAGGCCTTCGTCCGAGTAGAAGCGGATCGTCTTGACCGGCAGGCCCGTCCGCCGGGACAGCTCGCCGATGGTGAAGGTTGCGGTGGTGCCCACGAAACGCATGATGAACTCTCCAGTCGGTGGAGAGTCAACTCTTCCACGGTACGGTTGAGGCATGCACTTCACCCGGCCCCGCGACCTGGTGGTCGCCGGGCTGCTCGGTCTGGGCCTCGGCTACCTGCTCTTCCAGACGGCCTACGGCTCGCTGCCGCAGCTGCCGCTCCTCGCCGGCGTCACCTTCGCCGTGCTCGCCGTGATCGAGGTCGTACTGGCCTTCTCGATCCGGTCGCGCATCAAGAACGGCCGGGTCGTCGGCGCGATCGGGGTAGCCCGATCGGTGGCCCTCGCCAAGGCTTCGTCACTCGCCGGCGCGTTCATGGCGGGCGCCTGGCTGGCGGCGCTCGCCTATCTTTTTCCCAGACGTGACGAACTCGTCGCCGCGGTCCTCGACACGCGGGCCGCGGCGGTCGGCGTGGTGTCCTCTGCGGCCCTGGTAGCAGCGGCTTTGTGGCTCGAACACTGCTGCCGGACCCCGCAGGACCACGATCGTGAGCGCACCCGCGGGACGACCGGTTAGCGCTGGAATCCCACCGCTCGCTGGACCGAGTAGGTCTCGTTCGGATTACGAGCAGGTACGGTGTCAGTCATGACCGGCGTGGGTGACGACTCGCGCGGCCGCCTCTTGGGCAGGCCGTGGCTCGTCGTCGGCTTTGTCCTCGCCATCGGAGCCACCCTCGCACTGGTGCTCAGCGACGATCTCCGCTACCTCCGGCTCGGGATCGTCGCGGCCCTCTGGGCCGCCCTGATCGGCGCTTTCCTCGCCGTGAAGTACCGCAAGAGCGCGGCACAGAGCGAGGACGCGGTCGCCGAGGCGCAGGCTGTGTACGAACTGGAGCTGGAACGCGAGATCGCGGCCCGGCGCGAGTACGAGCTGGAGATGGAGGCGGAGAACCGCACCGCCGCCGACTCCAAGGGCCGCGAGGAGCTGGAGGCGCTGCGCGCGGAGGTGTCCGCGCTGCGCGACAGCCTCCAGTCGCTGTTCGGCGGCGAGGTGCTGCTCGAACGCGTCGCGCTGACCGCGCAGGCGACCCGGATGCGCAAGCTGTCCGACGAGAACCGCCTGATCCCCGACGCCGCGCCGAAGAAGAAGCCCGCTCAGCTGATGGCCGGGAAGAAGCCGGTGGTCGAGGGCGGCGAGCGGCCGACCGAGCTGATCGACCGCGTCCTCGACGAACGCCGTCGCAAGGCCTCGAACGGCAAGCCCGCGAACGGCAAGGGCCTCGGCAAGGGCAAGGGCTTCGGCGGCAAGCCGGTGGTCCCGAAGGCGCCGGCGAACGTCTCCGTGCAGAGCACCCAGCAGATGGCCCGGCCGAAGCCGCTGAGCGAGCGCCGTCCGCCGGTGCCGCCGGTCGACCCGGCGCTGAACGCCGCGCAGCGCGAGCTGAAGGCCGCCGAGCTGCGGGCCGAGGCGGCGCGCCGGCAGGCCGAGTCCCAGCCGATGCGGCTGCCGAAGCAGGACGAAGTCGCGAAGCAGCCCGAGCGCCGTCCGGAAGCCGCGGTCGAGCCGACGCGCCGGGACGTCCCGCGGCCCCCGGCTGACCCGAAGACCGAAATCCGGCGTCCGCAGGCGCCGGAGCCGAAGACCGAGATCCGCCGCTCGCAGCCGCCGGAGCCGAAGACGGAAATCCGCCGTCCCGAGCCGCCGCCCGCGCGCCGGGCCGAGCTGTCGCGGTCGGACATCCGGCCCGTCGAGGTGTCGCGGCCCGACATCCCGCGCGTCGAGATGTCGCGCCCGGACCTCCCGCGCGTCGAGGCGCCGATGCCGCGGCCCGAGGCGCCGCGGCCGAACGCCCCGCGGGCCGAAGCGTCGCGTACGGACATTCCGCGGGTCGAGATGTCGCGCCCGGACATTCCCCGGGTGGAGATGTCGCGCCCCGACATCCCTCGAGTGGAGATGTCCCGTCCGGACATCCCCCGGGTCGACATGTCGCGCGCGGACATCCCGCGGGCGGAGATGTCGCGGCCCGATATCCCGCGGGTGGAGATGTCGCGCCCCGACATCCCGCGCGTCGAGATGTCGCGTCCGGACCTCCCGCGTGTCGGCGGCCAGCCGAACGGCGCCCGTCCGGATCCGCGGAAGGCGCCCGAGCCGCCGCGGCCGGTGCCGGGACGTCCGGCGGCCAGCGTGCCGCCGCCGAAGCCGTCGGAGCTGTCGCGGTCGGACATCCGGCCGGTCAAGGACCTGAGCGCGGCCTTCCAGAACCGCGACGACTTCGCCGAGCGCCAGCGCCCGAACCGGCCGAAGCCGCCCGAGCCGAAGCCGCCGATGCCGCGGGACGCCGCCGCGTCGCGCACGGACCTCCCGCCGGTCGTCCCGCCGACGACGCCGGTGCCGAGCAACAAGCCGGCGCCGCGGCAGCCGTCGCGCACCGACCTGCCGCCGGTGGTGCCGCCGACCACGCCGGTCCCGGCCGCCGACAGCCGCCGTCCGTCGCGGCTGGAGCAGTTCTCGCGGGCCGACATGTCGCCGATCCTGGAGGAGCCGCCGTCGCGTCACGGCGGTTCGCACCGCGCGCCGGCGGGAGAAGCCGCGGCGGCCAAGGCCGAGGCACCGATGGCGAACCCGACGTTGCCGGAGTCGGTCCGCAACTTCCAGGGCCGCTCGGGCGGCCGCCGCCGCAAGCCGGAGGACTCGCAGCAGCTGCCGGCCGTGCCCGCCGCGGCGCCGGAGCCCCCGGGTGGAGGCCGTCGCCGCCGTCCGGACGGCGAACCCCCGGCCTGGGAGGGCATGGTCGCGGAGCGGGCCTCGATGTCTCGCCGCGGAATGGCCCCGGTGGACCCGGCGGACGTCGAGCCGCAGAACGGCAACGGCCACAACGGAGCCCGCAACGGCCGCCGGGCCGAGCCCGCCCCGGGCAGCGGTTCGCACGCGGCGGGTCGCTCGGTGAGCGAGCTGCTCGCGGCCAACGGCGGCACCGGGTCGACGCCCCGCCGCCGCCGTCGCGCGGAGGACTGAGCACCACTGGCCACCCAGGTCCCAAGCGCCCCAATGTGGCGTTGGTTGCGTCCAGCGCACCCAATGT
>NZ_JBSGJD010000305.1:0-10314 GCF_053605405.1 Amycolatopsis sp. NPDC003861 | reverse complement strand
CGGCGCCCGGCCGGACGGCCCCGGCGGCCGCGCGCGGCGGGCGCCGGGGGCGCGACCGGCGGGTCCGGCGTGCGCAGGGTCGTCATCGGCTAGGACAGTCCCTTCTGGGCTTCGGTCATGAACCGGTTGACCGCGTCGTCGATGCTCATCCGGCCGAACGCGACCTCTTCGTACGTGCGCTGCAGCAGCTTCTGGATCGCCCCGGCCCCCTTCGGCGGCACCGGCGGCGCGGCCCCGAGCTTCGGCTCGAGCGCGGCTTCGTAGTCGTAGAGCGTCTTGTCGTTGCCCTTCGCCGACGACGCCAGCTGCGCGCGGACCTTGAGGTTCGGGGCGAGCCCGCGGTCGGTGCCGACGATCTTGCCGACCTCGGGATCGTTGATCAGGAAGTCGACGAGCTTCGCGGCGGCCTCCTGCTGCTGGCTGCGCGCGGACACGGCGAGGAACATCGACGGCCGCCGGTACTGCCCGGTGTCGCCGTTCGCGCCGGTCGGGTACGGCGCCACGTTCAGCGGCTTGCCGTTCGCCTTCTGGTAGGCCGGCAGCAGGTTGTCGTAGGCGAACTCCGAGCTGGTCAGCTTCTTGCCCAGCGGGGACTGCTCGGGCGAGGTGTTGTAGGACGCCGTGACGTCGGCGGGCGAGGCGGCCCTGGTGTCGCGGAACTTGCTCGCCAGCTGCCAGTAGCCGCGCAGGTCGTCGGCGGTGAAGCCGAGCTTGCCCTCGGGGGTGTAGAACTGCTTGCCCTGCTGGCGCAGCCAGATCTCCAGCGTGGTGTCGAGGATGCCGAAATCGGTCACCCCGCGCGCCGGGCCCGCCGTGCCGGCCTTCCGGGCCACCTCGGCGTAGGCGTCCCAGGTCATCCCCTTCGCCGGGTCACCGCCGGCCGCGGTGAACGCGGCCGGGTCGTAGATCATCGCCGGGGTGTTCTGCGCCCACGGAACCGCGTAGCGCTTGCCCTGGTAGACGCCGGTGGCGGCCAGCTCCGGGTTGACGTCGGCGAGCGAGATCGCCTTGCCCGCACCCGAATTCAGGTCGGCCAGGACATTGCGGCCGCCGTATTCGGCCAGGTAGCGGCTGTCGACGTTGAGCACGTCCGGCGGCTTGCCCCCGGCCGTCTGCGTCGCCAGCTTCTCCCAGTAGGCCGCGTACGCCGAGAACGACGTCTGCACCTTGATGCTCGGGTTCTTCTGCTGGAAGAGCTCGACGGCCTTCTTCGTGAGGTTCGCCCGCCCTTCGCTGCCCCACCACACGAAGTTGATGGTCACGTTCCCGCCGCCACCGGAGTCCGAGCCGCAGGCGGCCACCCCGGTCAGCAGCAGCGGGACCACCACGGCCAGCGCGGCGACACCCCGCCTCTTGGTCCTGCGCTCAGTTGTCCGCCCCATCGAACTCTCCGTCCTCAGCGTGTCAGCACTTTTCTGAAAACGCTGTCAGCGCGCTCACGGTAGGCAGTGCGCTCCATCGGTGTCAACGGGCAAATGGTGGCAATACCCCTTGTGCACCAACGCTTTCACGGTTCAGCGGGCACGCTGAGAAAGCGCTTACAGCACCGGTGGCGACAACCGGGCTGCCAGCGCTGGTGCGCACCGGCCGGGTTATCCGGTGCGTTCGGCGGCCGCGCCGCCCGTCCGGCGGCGTGCGGCACTCGCCCACGGGACGCCGATTTCCGAGAACAGCGCCAGCCGGTCCGCGGCGACGGCGACCTCTTCGCCGATCCCGCGCACGACCGGGTGCCGGCTCGCCCCTTCGCCGACCGTGCGGATCCAGCCCGCCGGGATTCGCGACGGCGACGGCGCGTCCCGCACCGCCTCGACCACCGAGGCGAACGCCCGGGTCCCGGACAGCGGCGCGAGCAGCAGCACGCCGTCCGGGTCGAGGTGGTGGGCGATCAGGTTGCGCAGCAGGTCGGCCGGTTCGCCGAGGTGGCACCGCTCGTCGTCGATCTCGAGGCGGTGGCTCTTGTACCAGAACTTCGCGCGCGCCCGCTCGCCGTGCACGACGACGTAGGGCTCGTGGTCCTGTTCGGCGCACAGCGAAGCGGCGACGACGATCTCGGGCCCGTCCGCGAACCGGATCCGCAGGCAGGCGGTGTCGTCGGCTTCGATGTCCCGGGTGCCGTAGAGCTCGAGGGCGATCTCCGCCGGGTCGCGCCCGGCGACCCCGCCGACCAGGAGCGCGGTGGCCACGGCGTGGGAGAACGGGTTGGTCAGGGCGCCGTCGACGACGGCCTCGCCGTCGAGCCAGCGCCGGCCGGCCCACGGGTTGCGGCGGTAGTAGGCGTCGGTGCGGATCCACGCCCCGGCCGCGCCGACGCCTGCTACCGCGCCGAGCTTGCCGTCGGCGATCGCGGCCCGCAGGACCGGCAGCACCGGGGAACCGAAGCTCTGAAACCCGGTCTGGCAGGCCGCGCCGGTCTCCGCGGCCAGCCGCGACAGCGTGGTGAAGCCGTCGAGGTCGAGCACCGGCGGGGTCTCCAGCAGCAGGTCGCTGCCCGCCCGCAGCACGGCGGCGCCGACCTGGACGTGCGCGTGCGGCGGCGTCGCGACGACGGTGATGTCGGGGCGGCAGCGGCGGAGCAGGTCTTCGACACTCGGGTGTGCGGTGCCGCCGGCCGGCAGCAGCGCCCCGGCGGCGGCCGACGGCGGCCGGACATCGGCCATGCCGGCGAACCGGACCAGTCCTTCGTCGTGCAGGATCCGCGCGCGGTGCAGGTAGCTGAAGGCGTAGCCGGACGTGCCGACGACCGCCAGCCTCGGCGGGTCCGCCACGGTGCGGCTCCGGCTCCCCGACATGGATCTCCGATCGGCGGGCACCGGTGGACGGCCCGCGCGGGACTGACGAATGGGGTCAGGCTTTCGGGAGAAACTTCCGGTCGCCACCGTAGGGTGTGCGCGACAAACGTGTCAATCATCAGGACCGCGGCGTCGAAATCATCGAACATTCGATGGTCCGGATGGACCTGCGGTTTTCGAGATAGCGCTTACTGGAATAGACCAGCTCGGCCTGCAAGTCGCGGGAACGGTTTGCAGGATTTGTTGACAACGCTCGCGGCCGTTTCCATGATGTTGCTCGGAGCCTGCCGAGGAGTTGCCGTGACCGTGACCATTCACGACGTCGCCCGCCGGGCCAACGTGTCGATCTCGACCGTCTCGCGCGCGTTCACGTCCCCGGACCTGGTCCGGCAGCAGACGCGCACTCGGGTGCTGGCCGCGGCTCACGAGCTGGGTTACCACGCGGCCGGCACGCCGCAGCCGGGACCGGCGGCGCGCACCGGGCACATCGGGATCGTCGTCTCCGACCTGGGCAACCCGTTCTTCACCGGGGTGCTCAACGGGGTCCAGGCCCGCGCCCGGCAGGACGACATCGCGGTGCTGTTCGCCAACAGCGACGAGGACCCGGCGATGGAGCAGAACCTCGTGCGCCGGATGGCCAAGCAGGTCGACGGCGTCGTACTGTGCAGCCCGAGCATGACCGACGACCAGCTGCGCGCGCTGGCCGGCCAGACGACCCTGGTGCTGCTCAACCGGGAGGTGCCGGGGATCCCGTCGATCGTGATGGACGCCGCGGACGGCATGCGCCAGGCGATCGAGCACCTGGCCGCGCTCGGCCACCGCCGCTGCGCCTACCTGGGCGGGCCGCGGGCGTCGTGGGCGAACCGCGCCCGCAAGCAGGGCCTGGCGGAGACCGCGCAGAAGCACGGCACGGACGTCGTCGAGTTCGGCCCGTTCCCGCCGGTGTTCGAGGGTGGCCTGCAGGGCGCGGACCTGGCGCTGGCGGCGGACGTGACGGCGATCGTCGCCTACAACGACCTGGTCGCCTTCGGCGCGCTGGCGCGGCTGAACGCCCGCGGTGTGCCGGTGCCGGACGAGATCAGCCTGGTGGGCTTCGACGACCTGGTGTTCGCGGCGATCTCGGCGCCCCCGCTGACGACGATCGCGATGCCGACCGAGGCGGCGGGCCGTGCGGCGGTGACGATCCTGCTGGGCCTGCTCGACGGCGAGGCCGACGAGCACACGGCTCAGGTGCTGGACACGCACCTGATCGTGCGCGCCACCACGGCCCCGCCCTCGGGTTAGCCCCCGAAGACGTTGCGGTCCAGGAACGGGTTGCGGAACTTGCCCTGCGGATCCAGTTTCCCGGCCAGCGCCCGGAACTCCGCCAGCCGCGGGTACTCCCCCGGGACGCCGTGGAAGAGCTTGCCCCAGTGCGGGCGCGCCCCGAACGGGGCCAGCCGCTCCTCGAGCACCGGCAGCACCGCCTCGACCTCCGGCTGCCGCGGCTGCCAGGTGAAGTGCAGGGCCACCCGGTCGCCGCCGTGGCAGGGGCTGAGCCACAGGTCGTCGCCCGCGATCGCGCGGATCTCCGAGACCAGCAGCAGCGGCGCGACGAGGTCGCCGATTTCGCGGACTGCGCGGATCGCGGCGGTGGCCGCGCCGTAGGGCACGAAGTACTCCGACTGCAGCTCGTCCCCGACGCTCGGGGTGAACGCCAGCGCGAAGTGCGGCAGCCGCTCGTGCCACGGACCCGGCACCCCCTGCTGGGGCGTGCAGTTGTCCGCGGGGATGCCGGCGGCGTGCGCCGGGTGGCGCGGCCCGTCCGCCGGGACCGCGCCGAACAGGCCGGTGCGCCCGGTGCCTTCGCGGCTCTTGACCCACACCTGGTCGATCCGGTCGTTCGCCCAGTTCGTGAACATGCTGACGCTGTAGCCGGCGTCCTCGATTTCGTCGAAATGCGTGTCCGCGGCTTCCCACGGCAGGTCGTCGAACACGTCCTGCCGGACGTCGAACGTGGGGACCACGTCGAGTGTCAGCCGGGTGACGACGCCGACCGCGCCGAGGCTCACGACCAGGCCCGGGAACTCGGCGTCGGCGCGGGTGAAGGTCTTCAGCGAGCCGTCGGCGGTGACCAGCTCGATCCCGGACACCGCCGCGGCGAGGCCGGGCTGCCGCCGCCCGGAGCCGTGGGTGCCGGTCGCGACGCTGCCCGCCACGGTGATGTGCGGCAGCGACGCAAGGTTCGGCAGCGCGAAGCCCGCGTCGTGCAGTTGCTGCGCGAAGTCGCCGTAGCGGGCCGATCCGCCGACCGTCACCGTGCCGTCGCCGATCTCGACACCCGTGTCGAGCGCGTGCAGGTCCAGCAGGAGCCCGCCCGGGGAGTCCGCGATCGTGTTGAAGCAGTGCCGGCTCCCGAGGGCCTTGACGCGCGTCGCGCCGGCGACGGCGTCCTGGACCTCGGCGACGGTCCGCGGGGTCGTCACCGCGTCCGCGCCGTAAGTGAGGTTCCCGGCCCAGTTCGATTCGCCCACCCGCTGTGTCCTTCCGCCGTCCTGGATCGCTTTCGACCCTACGCGGCCGCCACGCGCCAGAAGTCCCGCATCCAGCCGGGCGGCACGGGGTTGTCCTCGCCGACCTGGGTGAGCAGGACGGCCACGGTGCCGGTGGCGGGGACGACGTGCGCGGTGGTGCCGGTGCCGCCGACCCACCCGTACCGGCCCGGGACGTGCCACGGCTCGGTGGCGGCGATGTCCACCGAGCCGCCCATCCCCCAGCCCTGGCCTTCGAGGAAGAGCGCGCCGATCTCGCGGTGCGCCGGGGTGGTGTGGTCGGTCGTCATCAACCGGACGGCCTCGGGGGTGAGCACGCCCGCGCCCCCGCTCAGCAGCATCCGGCCGAACGCGACCCAGTCGCCCGCCGTCCCGGCGAGGCCGCCGCTGCCGAGCGGCAGCGCGGGCATCGTGCGCCACTGGCCGTCCGGCGGATCGGCGAGCACCAGCCCGCCGGCGGTCTTCTTGTAGAAGGCGGTGGACCGGGCGGGCTCGGCCACGAAACCCGTGTCGGTCATGCCCAGCGGGGCGAAGATCCGTTCGGCGAGGAACTCCGGGAAGGACTGCCCGGACGCGCGGGCGACGAGCAGGCCCTGGAGCACCGAACACGTGTCGTACAGCCAGGATTCCCCCGGCTGGTGGGCCAGGGGCACTTCGGCGAGCCGCACGAGCCAGACGTCGGGCTCGGGGAAGGTCTGCACCTCGCGGCCGTCACCCTGCACCGGGAGCAGCGCCTGCACGGCCGGGAGCGTGAAGTCCGACGGGAAGCCCCAGCCGGCCTGGCCGGTCAGCACGTCGAACACCGTGATCGGCCGCTTCGCCGGGACGACGTCGTCGAGCGGGCTCGACGGAGTGCGGACGACCTTCGGTTCGGCCAGCTCGGGCAGCCAGCGGCCGATCGGGTCGTCGAGGGCGAGCGTGCCGTCGTCCACCAGCACCAGCAGCGCGGCCGCGGTGATCGGCTTGGTGATGGAGGCGATGCGGAACAGCGTGTCCTCGGCCATCGGGCGGCTGCCCTCGACGTCGACCGAGCCGACGGCCACGACCTCCCGCCGGCCACCGGTGTCCACGATCGCCACCGCGCCGGGCAGCGTGCCGGCGTCGACGTGGCGTTGCAGGGTCTCGCGCAGGCTCATGATCCTCCCCAGGGTCGGTCCGACCCTAGTTCAGCGGGCCGGGATGATCGCCTGGTGGGTGCCGGCGAGGCCGTGCGGGCTGAGCAGGCGGCCCATCCGCTTCGGCATCCGCAGCGTGATCGCGCGGTCGAGAACGCGCGCCCCGGGCGCCGCTTCCGCCAGCCGCGTCTCGTAACCCGTGCAGTCGGCCGGCACCCGCAGCCACGCCGAGACGACGAGGTTGCCCTCCCCCACCACCGCGGCCGAAAGCCGGGTCTCCGGCAGCTGCGCGATCGCCGTGCCGGCGCGGTCGAGCTCCGTCGGGTGGACGTCGAGGCGGTAGCCGGCGATCACCGGCCAGCCGGCCGGGACGTGCGCGAGGTCGCAGCGGAAGTCGAGTTCGTGGTTGCGCAGCATCCGGGCGAGGGTGCGCCGCACCGCCGACTCGCTCATCCCGCAGTCGCGGGCCAGCACGGCGTAACTGCGCCGGCCGTCCTCGCCCAGGGACTCCACCAGCGCGCGCAGGTCCCGGTCGTTCCACTGCTGCGGGACGACCAGCCGGGCCTGCACGGCGGTGTCGTCGAGCACCGCCCGCTGCTCCGGGGCGAGCGCGTCGACCAGCCAGCCGCTGCCCTCGCGGTAGACGCGGGTCGCGACGGCGAACCGGACCTCCCGCACCCCGGGCAGGGTGCCGATGCGGCCGGTGACCAGGGCGTCCAGCGCGTCGAGGTCGCGGGCGGCCAGGCCGAGGAACAGCGCGAACCGGCTGGTGGTGCGCTCGACGCTGAACACCGACGGCCAGCCGCAGAGCTCGCGCGTCAGGGCACTCAGCGCGTCCGGGCGGCAGGCGAGGTCGACGTAGCCGACGGTGGTCGTCGGCGGCGTCGAGTACGCGGTGAGCCAGGCGAGCCCGGCGGCCTGCAGCCGTTCCCAGCGGCGGGCGGCCGTCGTCGCGTCGGTGCCGACGGCGGCGGCGATGCGGGTCCACGGCGCCCGCGGGTCGCGCTGCAGCGCCTCCACCAGCGCGAGGTCCGACGCGCTCAACCCCGGGCGCGCCGCTTCCGGCGGCGCACCGGGCGAAACGGGCATGGCGCATTGTGACCTGATCATGACCGGCTGCCAAGGGGCCGTCGGACTCCCCCGGCGGCCCCTCGTCGTCCTTCCGTCGTCGTCCTACCGCCGCCGCAGCCGCGGCACCGCGGCCGCACCCGCGACCAGCACGAGGACGCCGCCGAGCACGAACGGCAACGCGGGCACGTCACCGGGATCCGCGGCGGGCACCGCGCGTTCCCGGCCGCCGTAGCCGCCGCCCGCGCCGTCGCGGTCGTAGGCCGAGCCCGGCAGCTTGTCCGCGTACCGCTGGTGCAGCGCGGCGCGGTAGGCGGCCAGGGACAGCTTCGTGCCCGCGGCGAGGCCGGTGACCGAGCCGTCCAGGACGGTCACGGCGTCGCCGTGCACCGCGTACCAGGCGTTGACCTGCGGTTCGTGCAGGAGGTAGCCGCCGGCCGCGGCCTGGGCGTACTGCCGCTCGTAGTCGCCGGACGCGACGTTGACGACGGTCCAGGCCGGGCCTTGGCGCTCCGCCCAGACGGTCGCGGCGGTGCCGTCGCCGGTCTTCGCCGGGACGGCGACGTAGGCGAGCGCGGCGGGGACGTCCGACTTCCCGGCGACGAACGCCGCGGTCGGCTCGTAGACCGGGACCTGCGTGCGCGGGTCGGCCGTCTGCTGCGCCGCCGTGGCCGCGTGGCTGCCGGGGAACTTGGTCTTGGCGAGGCGGCCGAGGGTGTCCGGGCCGCCGGTGACCTGCCCGATGGCGGCGGTGTCGGCGGCGGTCGGCGCGCCCGCGGGCCCGCTCGCCGCGCCCGCGGCGCCGTCCGTGGTGAGCATCGCGGCGCCGGCCAGCACGGCCACGCCCATCGCTTTCCGCAGCATGCTCATCCCTCGATCCCGTACAGCGTGTGGGTCCACTGGAACTGGTTGTTCGAGCGGTAGGTGTCGTAGTTCATCGAGTTGTAGCGGCTGTTGTTCGGCCACGGGTCGCCGTATTCGACGCGGGTGGCGCCGCCGGAATTGTCATATCCGTAGAGCACGTGCATGTGGCCGCCGCCGGACCGCCAGCCGATGCGCGTGCCGACCGGTTTTCCGGCGTCGATCTGGCTTTTGACGCCGGTGAAGGAAAGCGTCTGGCCGCCCGAATTGTACGACCCGACGTTCGTGAAGCCGAGGTAGCGGAACACGCGCTGCTGGTCGGACAGGTAGCCCTGGTTGTTCGCGCAGTCGCTGCCGGACTCGTTGTGCGCGATCTGGCAGAACCGGGTCTGGGTCAGGGAGTATCCCCAGAAGGCGGCGATGGTGTTGCCGCTGGCGTCCCAGCACCACTGGTCTTTCTGCTGGGCCTGCATGGTGATCCCGAGATCGGTCCGGGCCGCGGCCGCGGCGGCCGGCGCCTGCAGCGCAACGGCCGCGACCGAGAGCGCGGCGAGTCCACACAGGACTCGTGAGGTGGTTTTCACGAAGTGCTCCTCCAGCCGGTGACGATTCGACGTGGTGGCACGGAATACTCCGCGCCCGGCACGGTGATCCGGTACCTACCAAGGGAGGATTGCGTTGACGGGAAACGATTCGGGCGGATCCCGGCAGCTCCGGGACGCCGGATTCCGGCATCGGCTCGGGGCCGCCGGACGGATTCCGGCGGCCCCTGCTTCGCGCCCCGGTCAGGACACGGTCGTCGTGCCGAGGACGGCGTCCTGGTCCGGCGGGTCGAGCGTCAGGGCGACGTCGAACTCGCCGAGGCTGCTGTCGGTGACGACGTGCGTGCTCGCGGCGGCGTCGACACTGCTGGTCGCCTCGCCGGCCGGGGTGCCGGCCGGGACGGTGAAGTCGACCTGCCCGATCGCGGTGAACTTCAGGCTGCCTTCGGCGGGCACCGGCGTCTCGGGGATCGGCAGTTCGACCGGGATCGCGACGGACTGGCCGCCGACCGCGACGTTCACCCGGGACTTGATCGAACCGGAAAGCCGGGTGGCGCCGACCAGGCGGAGGCCGTCGCCGGCGGCCTGGCCGGCGTCGACGTCGAGGCTGAACGGCACCGAAATCGTGCTGCCCGCGGTCGTGGCCGCCGGGATGTCGGCCTTGACCACCACGGCGACCTGCTGGTCACCGATCAGCGGGAACCCGCCCCGGTAGGTGAGCGACTTTTCGGCGGCCGCGGCCGGTCCGGCGGAAACAATGGCGAGCGCGGCGGCCAGCAGCGCGGCAACGCCGATTCCACGGGTTTTCCGCATTTGTTGGTCCTTTCCTCGTCGGGCTTCGGATACTAGGTGGAAAACTTCCCAACCGGCCACGACTGTTTTCGGTTGCGGAAAAATTTGTCACGGGCGTCGGTCCTCGCCGTCGCGGTTTTTGTCATTCGCCCGCGCGAGAGCGGCGGTGTAGTGCCGGTGTAGCGGCGGGGCGCAGGGTTCTCGTCGCCGGGCCGCCCGCCCGGCCTACTGAGGGAGAAACCATGCGCATGATCTGCCAGGCGGCCGCGCTCTCGGCCGCCCTGCTCTTCGGCGGCGCGACCGTCGCTTCGGCCGCCGTCGCCCCGTCGGAGGTCTACGCGGAGGTGACCGCCGCCGACATCGCCGACCCGGGCGCGGTGATCACCGACTCGGCGGCCGACCTCGCCGCGGCGCGGACCGCGAACCAGGCGATCGCCTGGTTCTCCAGCCGCAACGGCAGCACCGCGTACCAGGGCTACTGCGAGAAGGCAGTCCGCCTGGCGTGGGACCGCGTGACGCATCCCTCCGAGGATGGCGCCGCGGCAGCGGAGCACTGCCCGCACAGCCGGCAACAGAGATTCCCAAGAACACGACGGCCGCCCGGGCCACGCCCGAG
>NZ_JBSGJD010000304.1:0-10385 GCF_053605405.1 Amycolatopsis sp. NPDC003861 | reverse complement strand
GTGACGACCACCGCGCAGCCCCCGGACGGCGGCAGCAGCGGCCGCACCTGCTGGGCGCCGGCGGCGTCGTCGAGCAGCACCAGCATCCGGCGATCGGCCAGCCGCGACCGGTAGAGGGCGGCCCGTTCGTGCAGGCCGGGCGGCATGACCGCGTCCGTGACGCCGAGCGCGCGCAGCAGTTCGGCCAGCAGCACCGCCGGGTCGCGCGGGACCGCGGAGGTGCCGGCGAGGTCGAGGTAGAGCTGGCCGTCGGGGAACTCGTCGCGGGCGTCGTGGAGCGCGCGCACGGCGAGCGCCGACTTCCCGGTCCCCGGCGCGCCGGCCACGACCACCACCCGGCGCCCGGACAGCAGGTCCATCAGCTCGCCCAGCGGCCCGGCCCGGCCGGTGAAGTCCGGGATGTCGGCGGGCAGCTGGGCGACCGGGCGTGGCCGCGCATGGGTGACCAGGTCGAGCGCGGGGTCCGCACGCAGGATCCGGGCGTGTACGCGCTGCAGGCCGGGCCCGGGGTTGGCGCCGAGCTCCTCGGCCAGCAGCCGCCGGATGTCGTCGAACACGGCGAGCGCGTCGCCTTGGCGGCCGCTGCGGTAGAGCGCGAGCATCAGCAGCTCCCGCGCGCGTTCGCGGTACGGGTGCTCGCCGGTCAGCCGGGACAGCTCGGGGATGGCCGGCGCGGGCTCCCCGCGCAGCAGGTCGAGCTCGGCGAGGTCTTCCAGCGCGCCGAGGCGGTACTCGTCGAGCCGGGCGCGTTCGGTGGCGGCCGCGGGCGTGTCGATGCCGCTGAAGGCGGGCCCGCGCCACAGCGTCATCGCCTCGGCCAGGTGCTGCCGGGCGGCGGTCAGGTCCCCGTCGCCGCGGGTTTCGCGCGCCCGGTCGAGCCCGGCCGCGAACCGGTCGCTGTCGAGCCGGCCGGGGGCCACCCGCAGCAGGTACCCGGTGCCGACGGTCTGCAGCGAGCCGTCGTCGAGCTCCAGCGATCGGCGCACGTCCCCGACGTACTTCTGGACGAGGTTGACCGCGCTCCGCGGCGGCTTCCCGCCCCAGGCACCCTCGATGATCTGCTCGCGGTCCACCCGCCGGTTCGCGTGCAGCAGCAGCACCCCGAGCACCCGGAGGCACTTGGCGGACCCCACCTCGACCGGGGCCGCACCGCGCCAGGCCGTGATCGGCCCGAGCACGCCGAATCGGACATCAGACACGCAAATCGCCCCCTCCCCACGGCGAGCGTACCTCCGACCGGCGACGTTCCGTAAGACTGCAGTGCGATTGCAGTGAACGCTGCCACGCTCCCGTCGCCGGTCGAATGCGGGCCGGCGAGGGGAGAACCACGATGGGAACCAGCACGACGGCCGGGTCCGTGTGCCGCGGCCGGCCTTGACCGCGAACCCCGCGCGCCGGCTCGCGGCGGTGCTGCTGAGCGCCGCGGCGGTCGTGGCGACCGCGCCGCCCGCCGGCGCGATGACGGCCCCGCGCGTGGTCCGCGAGGTCGTCACCACCGTCGAGTGGGCGGCCGTCGACGTCGTCGACGCCGGGTTGCAGCATCGGCGGCTGATGGTGCGGCTGACCCGGGCGTTCACGGTCGACCGGGTGCTGTGACCGACGCGACTCCGGTCCGTCCACAGTTGACACCGGCCGCGCGCCCGGCGCAGGATCGGACCACAGTGGTCGATCGTGTGTTCGAACAGTAGTCGCTGGCTTCCCCACAGCGAAATCGGTGGGAGCCCGCTTTGGCGTTCAACAATCCGCGTGTGCCGTGGTCCGAAGTGGAGCGGATCGCCTCCGGGCGGCCGCCCGTTCCCGGGGACGGCAACGACGCCCCCGCGTGGTCGCGCAAACGGGAGGGCTACGCGGGCGCGCCACCCGATCTCGTGGACCGGCGTGGCCGGGACGACGGCGGCGACCGGATCCGGGCGCCCTACGCCGAGCTGCACGTCCACTCCAACTTCAGCTTCCTCGACGGCGCCTCGCACCCCGAGACGCTCGTCGAGGAGGCCGCGCGGCTCGAGCTCGACGCGCTCGTCCTGACCGACCACGACGGCCTGTACGGCGCCGTCCGGTTCAACGACGCCGCGCGGGAGCTCGGGGTGCGGGTCGGGTTCGGGGCCGAGCTCTCGCTCGGGCTGCCCGCGCCGCAGGGCGGGGTGCCCGATCCGGCCGGGTCGCACCTGCTCGTGCTCGCCCGGCAGCAGACCGGGTACCACCGGCTGTGCCGCGTCATCTCCCGCGCCCAGCTCGCCGGCGGGGAGAAGGGACGGCCCGTCTACGACTTCGACGAGCTGGCCGACGAGCTGGCCGGGCACGTCGTCGTCCTCACCGGCTGCCGCAAAGGAGCTGTCCGGCAGGCGCTCGCGCGGCAGGGCCCGGCCGCCGCGCGGGCCGAGCTGGCCCGGCTCGTGGACCGGTTCGGGCGGTCGCACGTCGCCGTCGAGCTGATCGACCACCGGCTGCCTGCCGACGAAGCCGCCAACGACCTGCTCGACGCGCTGGCCAAGGACCTCCGGCTGCCGACGGTGGTGTCCAACAACGTGCACTACGCCCGCCCGGAAGACGCCGTCGTGGCGGACGCGGTCGCCGCCGTCCGGGCCCGGCGGTCGGCCGAGGACCTCGACGGGTGGCGGCCGCCGTCGGGGCAGGCGTTCCTGCGGTCCGGGATGGAGCAGCGGCGCCGCTTCGAGCGCCGCTACCCGGGCGCGGTCGGCCGCGCGGCCGTCCTGGGCGTCGAAGTGGCGTTCGACCTGCAGCTGGTCGCGCCGGACCTGCCGCCGTTCCCGGTCCCGGCCGGGCACGACGAGATGTCGTTCCTGACCGAGCTGACCTGGCGGGGCGCGCGGAAGCGCTACGGCCCGCGCGAGGAGAACCCGAAGGCCTACGCCCAGCTCGAGCACGAACTCGCCGTCATCGGCAAGCTCGGCTTCCCCGGCTACTTCCTCGTCGTCTGGGACATCGTCCGGTTCTGCCGGGAGGCGAACATCCTGTGCCAGGGCCGCGGATCGGCCGCGAACTCGGCGGTCTGCTACGCGCTGGAGATCTGCCACGCCGACCCGGTGCGGTGGAACCTGCTGTTCGAGCGGTTCCTCGCGCCGGAGCGGGACGGCCCGCCGGACATCGACGTCGACATCGAGTCCGGCCGCCGCGAGGAAGCCATCCAGTACGTCTACGAGAAACACGGCCGGTTCCACGCCGCGCAGGTCGCCAACGTCATCACCTACCGGGCGCCCTCGGCGATCCGCGACGCGGCGAAGGCGCTCGGCCACAGCCCCGGGCAGCAGGATGCCTACGGGAAACTCGTCGACCGCTGGGGCGGCGTCGCCGCGACCAGGCAGCAGGCGGCCGGGTCGATCCCGGACGACGTCCTCGACCTGGCCGCGCGGATCGAGGACTTCCCGCGCCACCTCGGCATCCACTCCGGCGGCATGGTGCTTTCGAAGCAGCCGGTGTCCGAAGTGGTCCCGGTCGAGTGGGCGACCATGAAGGACCGCAGCATCCTGCAGTGGGACAAGGACGACTGCGCGACCGTCGGGCTGGTCAAGTTCGACCTGCTCGGCCTCGGCATGCTGTCCGCGCTGCACCACATGATCGACCTCGTCGCCGAGCACCACGGATCCACTGTGGACATCGGGAAGCTGGACCTCGCCGACCCGGCGGTCTACGACATGCTCTGCGCAGCCGACGCCGTCGGGGTGTTCCAGGTGGAATCCCGGGCCCAGCTGGCCACGCTGCCGCGGCTGCGGCCCCGGAAGTTCTACGACCTGGTCGTCGAGGTGGCGCTGATCCGGCCCGGCCCGATCCAGGGTGGTTCGGTGCACCCCTACATCCGCCGTCGCCGCGGCGACGAGGAGTGGGAACACGCGCACCCGCTGCTGGCCGCGTCACTGGACCGCACCCTCGGCGTGCCGCTGTTCCAGGAGCAGGTGATGCAGATGGCGGTCGACGTCGCTTCGTTCACCGCCGCCGAGGCCGACCAGCTGCGGCGGGCCATGGGCGCCAAGCGGTCCAGCGCCAAGATGAAGGCCTTGATGGCGCGGTTCTTCCGGGGCTGTGCGGCCAACGGCCTCGACCGCGAGCTGGCCACCCGGATCTTCGAGCAGATCCACGCCTTTTCCGGCTACGGTTTTCCCGAAGCGCACTCGATGTCGTTCGCGCTGCTGGTGTACGCGTCGGCGTGGTTCAAGCGCTACTACCCGGCCGCGTTCTGCGCCGGGTTGCTGCGCGCGCAGCCGATGGGTTTCTACAGCCCGCAGTCGCTGGTCGCCGACGCCCGCCGCCACGGCGTGCGCGTCCGCGAGCCGGACATCAACGCGAGCCTCGCCGGCGCCACCCTGGAGCCGGACGCCGCCAGCACCGGCGGCGTCGCGCTCCGGCTCGGTCTCGCCGCGGTCCGCCACCTCGGCGAGGACGCGGCGACGCTGGTGGTCACCGAGCGGGAGGCGCACGGGCCGTACCCGAGCATCGGCGACCTGACCCGCCGGGTGCGGCTGAAGAGGAACGCCGTGGAGGCGCTGGCCACGGCCGGGGCGTTCAGCGGCTTCGGCGGCGACCGGCGCCAGGACCTGTGGGCGGCGGGCGCGGCGGCGGCGACCCGGCCGGGGCACCTGCCCGGCCTGGCCCCCGGCCTCGACGCACCGGCGCTGCCCGGCATGACCCGGCTGGAGGTGACGGCGGCCGACCTGTGGGCGACGAGCGTCTCCCCGGACAGCCACCCGGTGGAATACCTGCGCGAGCTGCTGGACGAGCGCGGCGCGATCACGGTGGCCGAGCTCATGCGGACCGAAGACGGAACGCGCGTGTGGGTGGGCGGAGCGGTCACCCACCGCCAGCGCCCGGCGACGGCCGGCGGCATCACGTTCCTCAACCTCGAAGACGAGACCGGGATGGCCAACGTCCTGGTCTCGCCGGGCCTGTGGCGACGGCAGCTGCTCGTGGCCCGCACGAGCGCCGCGTTGCTCGTCCGCGGCCAGGTCCAGGCGGCCGAAGGGGTGGTCACGCTGGTGGCCGACCGCATCGAAAACCTCGAGCTGGCGGTGCGAACCGGCCCCTCCCGCGACTTCCGGTGACTCGACGGGAACCCCAGGGCACGCAAGGGTCACCCGGCGAGCCGGTGCAGGGCCGCGAGCACGGCCGGGGCGAGGGTGTCCTGGTGCCCGGCGTCGTGCAGGAGGTGGTCCACTCCGGACAGTGGCACCCGGCCCGGCCCGCCCGCGTGGGCGCGGCGCAGCGCGGCAGTCAGGGCATCCGTTGTGGTGCAGGGGACCTGGACGTCGTCGGTGCCGCAGGTCAGTAGCACCCTGGTCCCCGGCCGCAGAGCCGCGGCGGTGTCCGGCGGGTAGACGGCGTCGTCGCTGTCCACGAACCGGCTGCTCGGGCCCTGGAAGGCCGTGAAGAGCTGGGTGACGGCGGGCGGCAGGCCGGTGGGGTCGACCGGCCGGTGTTCGCGCAGGGCGGTGACGGCGGCGTCGATCGCCGCGTCGATGGTGTTCCGCTGCTCCGGGGTGAGCTGGCCCTGCCGGGCCGCTTCGGCGACCTGGGCGTGCAGTTGCAGCGCGACCAGGTCCAGCAGGCGGATCGCCTGCGGCTGCAGCAGTCCCACGCCGGCCGGGCGCGGGCGGGCGGCGCCGCCGAGCAGCAGCGCGGTCATCGCGCCCTCGCTGTGCCCGACGACCATCAGCGCGTGCGGGTCGGTCTCCGGCTGGTCGCGCAGCACCTGGTAGGCCGCCGTGGCCTGCCGGACGAACGCCGGGTAGTCGAGCGTTTCCGGGTGCTCGCGGTAGGCGCCGAGCCCGGTCCGGCCGGTGCCGTACTTGTCGAACCGCAGGGTGGCGACCCGGTCGTTGCCGAGCGCGGCGGCCACCTGCGCCAGGGTGTTCGGGGTCGCGTGGGGTGGCTGGTCGCCGTCGCGGTCGGTGGGGCCGCTGCCGGGCAGCAGCAGGGCGGCGCGCAGCCGCTGCCCGGGACGGTGGGCGGGAACGTGCAGGGTGCCGTACGTCGCCGTTCCCTCGACGGTGAAGACGACTTCGCGATCGACAGCGGGCACGAGACGTGGTGCCGCCTCGGCGGGGACGGCGGTCACGACGGCCAGCGTCAGCACGGCCGCGGCGAGGTGGGGAATCATCGGTCTACTTCCTCCGGGCCAGGGTGTTCTCGACCAGCGCGACGGTCTCGCGCGGGTCGTCGACCTGGAGGACCAGGCGGGCGTAGCGCTCGTCGGCGAGTTCGATCACGACGGCCTTCGACGCGTCCTTGACGTCCCAGAAGACCTTTTCGCCGTCGAGGTGGAACGTGCCCGCCGTGATCACGCCGGGCAGGTGGGCGCCCGGCGCGCGGATCCCCTTGGGGTCGGCGGCGATGCCCGGGTCCGCGGTCGCGCCGCGGACGTTGGCCAGCGGGATGGTGAGGCTGCTCTTGAAGGCCCAGAGCTTGTCGAGACCCTCGATCACGACCACGAGGTCGTCGCCGTCGATGTGCACCAGTGCCATGTCTTTTCCTTTGTCAGTCGAAATGTTGGGTGAGCGCGGCGCCGACCCCGTCGGGGTTGCCGCGCAAGAGGATGCCCAGCGCGGCCGCCGTGAGGGCGGCGGCCAGGACGGGGGACAGGCCGAGCGCGTCGGCGATCGCCTGGTCGATGGCGGCCAGCGCCGCGGCCACCTCGGTGGCCACCTCCTCGTCGGCCGGTGCCCGTTCGACGACCGCGAGCAGCAGCAGGCCGAGGTCGGCCGAGGTGACGAGCTGCAGCGCGGTCGCGGCGTCGGGTGCCGCGGCGAGCGCTTCGGTCAACGGGCGGACGTCGTCGGCGAGGTGGCGACGCAAGGCGACCAGGTAGAGGCCGCGCTTGCTGCCGAACGTCTTGTACAGGCTGTTGCGGTGCACGCCGAGGTGGGTCACGAGGTCGTCGACGGACACCCCGTCGTACGCGCGGCCACCGAACAACTTCGCGGCGCTGTGCACCACTTCGTCCTCGTCGAACGCTCTCCGCCTGCCCATGCCAGGACCTTAGCCTTTTGAGGAACGATCAGTCAAGAACGATCATTCCTCAAAATTCGAGAGCTTCCGTTGACTTCGGGCCCCCTCGGTGGTTCTCTCGCTGAGAGCGCTCCCAGTCATCCGTTCGTGCCCGACGAGTGAGGATGGACCTTCATGACAGCTCGACGTCTGCGCTGGGCAGCGTGGCCGGTGATCGCCGTGCTCGCCGCGGTCGTTCCGGCCGCCGGCACCGCCGGGGCGGCGACCGCGCCCACGGCGACGGTCACCGTCAACGCCCGAGCCGGGCTGGCGACCATGCCGGACACCGGGATCGGCATCAACCACGCGGTCTGGGACAGCCAGCTGGGGACCGACGAGGTGGCCGACCTCTTCGGCGCCGCCGGTGTCCGCACGATGCGTTACCCCGGTGGTTCCTACGGCGACATCTACCACTGGAAGGACAACACCGCGCCGGGCGGGTACGTGGCGCCGAACACCGATTTCGACACTTTCATGGGCGGCGTCCGAAGAGCCGGGGCCCAGCCGATCATCATCGCCAACTACGGCACCGGCACCCCGGAGGAGGCCGCGGACTGGGTGCGGTACGCCAACGTCACCAAGGGGTACGGTGTCAAGTATTGGGAAATTGGCAACGAGCTCTACGGCAACGGGCACTACGGCGCGAACTGGGAAGCCGACAACCACGCGGACAAGAGCCCGACCGGCTACGCGAACGGCGTCGTCGCCTACGCCGACGCGATGAAGGCCGCCGACCCGTCGGTGAAGATCGGGGCGGTGCTGACGACCCCGGCGAACTGGCCCGACGCCATCGTCGGTGCCGGTGACACGGCGAGCTGGAACCAGACCGTGCTTTCGATCGCGGGCCCGCACATCGACTTCGTCATCCTGCACTGGTACCCCACCGGCTCGACGGCGGCGGAGGCGCTCGCGAAGCCGGAGCAGATCAACGACATGATCTACCTGACGCGCGAGCAGATCGCCCGGTACGCGGGCCCGAACTCCGGCCGCATCGGCATCTCGATGACCGAGACCAACACGCCGGTCGGCATGAACACCCAGCCCGGCGCCCTGTTCGCCGCGGACACCTACAGCTCGCTGCTGGCGAACGGCGTGTTCACGATCGACTGGTGGGACACGCACAACGGGCCGACGAAACTGTCCACAGTGGCCGGATACCCGGACTACGGCGACGGCGGCCTGCTCTCCAGCGGCACGTGCCTGGACGGCGGTGGCTGCGAACCCCCGCTCAACACCCCGTTCGCGCCCTACTACGGCTTGAAGATGCTGAGCACCTTCGCGCATCCCGGCGACCAGTTCGTCCGCGCGGGAGCGGACGACCCGCTCGTCGGCGCGCACGCCGTCCGCCGCCCGAACGGCGACCTGGCCGTCCTGCTGCTCAACAAGGACCCCGACCAGGCCAGGGCGGTGACCTTGGACTACGCGGGCTACACGCCGGCCGCGGGCGCGCCGCAGGTGTTCACCTTGACCAACGGCGCAACGTCCATCGGTAGTGCAATGACCGGCACGAGCACGTCCCAGACGCTGCCGCCGTACTCGCTGACCACGGTGGTGCTGCACCCCGCGACCGCCGCGGCTGCCGCTCCCGGGAAGCCGGGGCAGCCGACCGGCACGGCGACCGACCGCACGGCGACGATCAGCTGGCCCGCGGCCGCGCCCGGCGCCCACCCGATCGCGAAGTACGAGGTCTACCGGCAGGTCGGCACGACCAGCGAGCAGTGGGGCGAGACGACCGGCACGTCCCTGGACGTCGGGAACCTGGTGCCGGGCAGCCGGTACACGGTCAACGTCCTGGCGCGCGACACCGCAGGCAACGTGTCCGCGGCCTCCCCGCCGCTGACGTTGACGACCGGCGCGCCGGCGTCGAGCAGCTGCACGGTCCGCCTGACCGACAGCACCGACTGGGCGAGCGGTTTCGTCGGCGGCATCCACCTCACCGGCACCGGCGTGGTGGGGGACTGGACGTTGACGTTCAACTGGCCGACCGCGCGGCAGAAGCTCACCGGCGGCTGGAGCGGAACCTGGGCGCAGAACGGCACGACGGTGACGGTCTCGTCATCGGCCCCACCGGCGGCCGGGGTGGACGTCGGGTTCACGGCCGACTACAGCGGGCCGAACATCCTGCCGACGGCGTTCACCCTGAACGGCGTCCTCTGCGCGGCGGGCTGACTCGCGGGTCTTCCCTCCTCACCGGCGGAAGAGGCCGGTGAGGAGGGTCCCGATTCACCGGCCTCTCTCGACGCGCTCGCGCACGGCCCGCAGTTCCTCGCCGACGACCGCCATCTGCGCGTCGACCGCCGACGGATCGGTGTCCTGGGGGAAGAACAGGCTGAAGATCAGTTCGGCGCCGGCCAGGTTCGGCACCACGCGGGTGAACAGGCCCAGGGTGGGGGCATCGGCGCTGACGACGTCGACGACCCCGTGCTCGGCCGCGACCCGCACGGCGACCCGCTGCGGGCCGCGTTCGGTCTGGACGCGCCAGACGTCGTCGTGCTCGTGATCGACGGCGCTGGCGAACCCGGGCGCCCATTCGGGCAGGTGCCGCGGATCGGCGAGGTAGTCGACGACCCGCGCGGGCGAAGCGGCGACGGAGATGGTGCGGGTTTCGGCGCGTCCCAGTGTCATGCCGGAAACGATACGCACCTGCGTATGATTTGTCGACGCGTAAAATCCCGCCGGTGAACGAGGACGACGATCTCGGAGCCCTCTGCGCCGCGGCGGGCCGCAACCTGGCCGAAGCCGAGCGGCCGGTGCTGGACGGGCACGGGCTGTCGATGTGGCAGTACGTGGTGCTGACGGCCCTGGCCGCCGGATCGGCGCCCAGCCAGCTGGTCTTGGCCCAGCAGATCCGCTACGACAAGACCCGCTTGATCGCCTTGCTGGACGCACTCGAGTCGGAGGGCTTGGTGATCCGCGAGCCGGACCCGGCCGACCGCAGGGCCAGGGTGGTCCGGTTGACGCGGGAGGGGGGTGCGCGGCACGCGGCGGTCCGGGCTGCGATCCGGGAGGTGGAGGACCGGAAGCTGGCGGGCCTGCCGTCGGAGGTCCGGCAGGTGCTGCGGTCGGCCTTGGCGCATTTGGCCAACTCGGTTTGATGCGGCCGCGGGGGCGAGCTTGGTGGGGTGCTGCGGACCGGCGGCCGGGGGCGTGAGTCGGCGATGGCATTGCCTCCCGCGGGCCGGTGGCCGGGAGCGCGGGCCGGCGACGGCGTTGCCACGTGCGGACCGGTGGCCGGGGGCGCGAGCCGGCGACGGCATCGCCTCCCGCGGACCGGCGGCCGGGGGCGTAAGCCGGGTTGGGGTCGCTGCGAACCGGCGGCCGGGGGCGCAAGGGAACCAGCGACGTCACCAGACCTCCCCCGCCCCTCATCCCAGCTATCCCTTCAGTCG
>NZ_JBSGJD010000303.1:0-10449 GCF_053605405.1 Amycolatopsis sp. NPDC003861 | reverse complement strand
CAATGTGGCGTTCGGTGCGTTGGACGCACCCAACGCCACATTGGGGCGCTTGAGGCGGGGCGTGCAATCCGGGACCGCCGTTGCCAGACTGGCCGGTATGGGACTGCGCAGCGAAGCTTGGTTCAACAACCCCGCCGACCCCGGGATGACCGCGCTCTACCTCGAGCGGTACCAGAACTGGGGCCTGACCCGGGAGGAGCTGCAGTCCGGCAAGCCGATCATCGGCATCGCGCAGACCGGCTCCGATCTCACCCCCTGCAACCGCCACCACCTGCAGCTGGCCGACCGGACCCGCGAGGGCATCCGTGAGGCCGGCGGGATCGCGATCGAGTTCCCGGTCCACCCCATCCAGGAGACCGGCAAGCGCCCGACCGCGGCCCTGGACCGCAACCTCGCCTACCTCGGCCTGGTGGAGACGCTCTACGGCTACCCGATCGACGGCGTCGTGCTCACCACCGGCTGCGACAAGACCACCCCGGCGTGCCTGATGGCCGCCGCGACCGTGGACCTCCCGGCCATCGTGCTGTCCGGCGGCCCGATGCTCAACGGGTGGTTCGACGGGCAGCGCACCGGATCCGGCACCATCATCTGGAAGGCGCGGGAGCTGCTGGCCGCCGGCGAGATCGACGACGCCGGGTTCATGGAGCTCGTCGCCTCGTCCGCGCCCTCCCCCGGGCACTGCAACACGATGGGCACGGCGTCGACGATGAACGCGCTCGCCGAAGCCCTCGGGATGAGCCTGCCCGGCTGCGCGGCCATCCCGGCCCCGCACCGCGACCGGGCGCGGATGGCCTACCGGACCGGGCTGCGGATCGTCGAGATGGTCCGCGAAGACCTCAAGCCGTCGGACATCCTGACGCGCGCGGCGTTCGAGAACGCCATCGTGGTGAGCTCGGCGATCGGCGGCTCGACCAACGCCCCCATCCACCTCGGCGCGATCGCCCGGCACATCGGCGTCGACCTGCCCCTCGACGACTGGCAGCGGCTCGGTCACGCCGTCCCGCTGCTGGTCGACCTGCAGCCCGCGGGCAAGTACCTCGGCGAGGAGTTCCACCGCGCGGGCGGTGTCCCGGCCGTGGTGCACGAGCTGATGCGGCACGGGCTGATCCACGAGGACGCGCCCACCGTCAACGGCCGCTCCCTGGGCGACAACTGCCGCACCGCCGAGGCCGGCGACCGGGACGTCATCCGGACGTTCGACACCGCCCTCACCCCCGACGCCGGCTTCCTGGTGCTGAAGGGCAACCTGTTCGACGCGGCGATCATGAAGTCCAGCGTCATCTCGCCGGAGTTCCGGCAGCGGTACCTGGCCGGCGGGGTCTACGAGGGCACCGCGGTCGTGTTCGACGGTCCGGAGGACTACCACGCCCGCATCGACGACCCGGACCTCGGCGTCGACGAGCACTCGCTGCTGGTCATGCGCGGCACCGGGCCGCTGGGCTACCCGGGCTCGGCGGAGGTGGTCAACATGCGCCCGCCCGCCGAGCTGATCAAGCGCGGCGTGCACGAGCTGCCCTGCCTCGGCGACGGCCGCCAGTCGGGCACCTCCGGGTCGCCGTCGATCCTCAACGCCTCCCCCGAGGCCGCGGCGGGCGGCGGCCTCGCCGTGCTGCGGACCGGCGACCGGGTCCGGATCGACCTCGGCGCCGGCACCGCCGACGTGCTGATCCCCGACGACGAACTCGCGCGGCGCCACCGGGAACTGGCCGAGGCGGGCGGGTACCCGGTGCCGGAATCGCAGACGCCGTGGCAGGAGATCCAGCGGTCGATGACCGACCAGCTCTGCGACGGCATGGTGCTGCGGCCCGCCGTGGCCTACCAGCGCATCGCGGCGACGAAGGGAATTCCCCGCGACAACCACTGATTCCGGTGCTTCGGCGCGGCGGAAAACGGGTATCCCCGCGATAGCCGAGGCGAGGAGGCCCCCATGCTCCCGGATCGTGAACGCCACGCCCTGCGCGAGATCGAAGCGGAGCTCCAAGCGAGTGATCCCGCGTTCGCCGCCGCCTTCAGCGGCCGCAAGCTGCGTTCGCCCCGGCGGTGGCCCCTGCTGCTGGTGCTCTGCGACATCACGGCGGTGGTGATGCTGCTCGTCGGGCTGTTCGCGCGCGACGCGGTGCTGGTGCTCTGGGGCACGGTGGGCGCGGGTGCGCTGGTGGCCTGGCACATCGCCCGCGCCGAGGCGGTCCGCGAGTCCACTGAGGACGGTGCCGCGACCCCCTGACCGCACACGCAGTACGGCCGCCCCCGGAACCTCGCGCCGGGGGCGGCCGTACTGCGTCGAGACGCCGGGTCAGTCGTAGGACAGGGCCTCGACCAGCTCGCCGGCGGTCGGGTTGGACAGCGCCCGGGCCACGTCGGCCTGGGCCACGATCCCGACCAGGTCGTGCCCGTCGATCACCGGCAGCCGGCGGACGCGGTGCTCGGACATCGTGCGCAGGATCTCCTGGGCGTCGTCGTCCGCGCCGATCGTCACGACCTCGCCCTGGGCGAGCTCGCCGACGTGGAGCGCCCGCGGGTCCTTGCCCTCGGCCAGGACCTTCACCACGATGTCGCGGTCGGTGATCATGCCCTTCAGGCGGTTGTCCTCACCGCAGATCGGCAGGGCGCCGACACCCTTCTGCGCCATGGTGACCGCGGCGTCGTGCACGGTGTCCGACTCGCGGGCGCAGGTCGCGTCCGACGTCATGATGTCGCGTGCGGTGGTCATCGTGAACTCCTCTCTCCAGTGCGGTTGTCCTGCGGCTACCCGGGCCGGGCACGTTTACCCGCGGCCCGGACGGGGAATTTCGCCGCACATGCCGGATTCCCGCGGTGCCGAGCCGCCGGACACCACCGACCTGGCCCGGTTGCGGTCGGCGGCGTCCGGCTGCCAGGGGTGCCACCTGTACCAGGACGCCACGCAGACGGTCTTCGGCGAGGGCTCGGCCGGGGCGAAGGTGCTCGTCGTCGGCGAGCAGCCGGGCGACAAGGAGGACCTCGCGGGCGAGCCCTTCGTGGGCCCCGCCGGGAAGCTCCTGGACCGCGCCTTCGACGAAGCCGGCTTCGACCGGGGTGCCCTGTACGTCACCAACGCCGTCAAGCACTTCAAGTTCAAGCGCGAGGGCAAGCGCCGCATCCACCAGAAGCCGGGCCGCACCGAGGTGGTCGCGTGCCGCCCGTGGCTGCTGTCGGAACTGCGCGCGGTGCGCCCGGACCTGGTGCTGCTGCTGGGCGCGACGGCCGCGCAGGCGCTGCTGGGCCCGAAGTTCCGGCTGACCGCCCACCGGGGCGAGCCCCTGGAACCGCCGCCGGACCTGGCCGAGCTGGTGCCGTCGGCGGTGGCGACGGTGCACCCTTCGGCGGTGCTGCGCGCCCCCGACCGGGACGAGGCCTACGCGAGTTTCGTCGCCGACCTCAAGGCCGCGGGCAAGCTCCTCAGGTGAGCTTCTTCAAGGCCGCTTCGGCCGAGCCGGCGTGCTCGCCGAGGTTCCGCCAGGGATCCTCCTTGCGGGCCAGCCGCTGTTTCTCCTTGCCCAGCGCCCAGCCGTCCGGGTCCGCCTTCCCCAGCTCGTGCCAGTCCAGCGGGGTCGCGGCCGCCGCCCCGGGGCGGGCGCGCAGCGAGTACGGGGCCACGAACGTCTGCGCGTACCCGTTGCGGTTGGCGTCCAGGAAGATCCGGCCGCCGCGCTTTTCCTTGCGCTGGGCGGTGGTCAGCCGATCGGGGTCGTCGCCGGCGACGCGGTCGGCGAGGGCGCGTGACAGCTCCAGCACGGTCTCGGTGTCCGACTTCGCGTCCAGCGGCGCGAGGACGTGGAACCCGCGGCCGCCGGTGGCCTGGACGAACGCCGTCAGGCCGGCCCGCTCGTAGTGGCCGCGGATCCGCCGCGCGACCGCGCGCAGCTCGGCGACCGGCGTGCCGTCCGGCGGGTCGAGGTCGAGCACCAGCCGATCCGGGCGGTCCGGGGCGTCCACAGTGGACAGCCAGACGTGGAACTCAACGGTCCCCTGGTTCGCCAGGTACTCCAGGGTTCCGGCGTCTTCGCACACGACGTACTCGTCGGTGCCGCCGCCGCGGCGGGGAACGCGCTCGACGCGGATCGAATCCGGGAAGTGCTCCCCCGGGTGCTTCTGGAACCAGCCCTGCTTCCCGATGCCGTCGGGGTAGCGCCGCAGCGTCAGGGGTCGGCCGCGCAGGTGCGGCAGCATGACGTCGGCGACGGCGCGGTAGTACTCGACGACGTCACCCTTGGTCAGGCCGTCCTCGGGGTAGAACACCTTGTCCGGGTGGGAAGTCTTCACGCGCGCTCCCGGACGACGTCCGCGGCCTTCTTGTCCTCGCGCAGCCCGGCGAACCGCGGGTGCCGCAGCCGCCCGTCCCGCGTCCACTCGCAGAAGCCGATCTGCGCGACCAGCTCGGGACGCACCCAGTGCGCGCCCGGTTCCTTGACCGGCCCGGCGAACGGCGACCGCGCCGTCTCCCGCGCCCGCAGCTGCGCGTGCAGCGACGTCAGCAGCTGCTCGTCGAAGCCGGCGCCGACCTTGCCGGCGTACTTCAGCGCGCCGTCTTCGTGGTAGAGCAGGTCGAACAGGTAGTAGGAGACGCGCACGCCGGTGGCCCGGGCCCGCGCGGGGTCGCTGAGGTGGGTCCGGGGCTGCAGCGCGGCGAAGCTTGTGAGCGTGGCCAGGGTCGGCTCGCGCCAGCCAGGGCCGGTCACGACGCCTTCAAGGCCTTCTCGAGCTGCGCGCGCGTCATCTTCGAGCGGCCCTTCACGCCCTGCTCGCGGGCCAGCTTGTCCAAGTCGGACTTCGACAGCTCCGACAGCGGAGGCTTCTTCGCGGCCTTCTTCTTCGGTTCCTTGCCGCCGCCCTTGCGGTTCTTCACGCTGCGCGACAGGGCCTCGAACAGGTCGACGACGTCGGCGGAAGGCTCCGGCTCCTCTTCGTGGGCGATCTCCTTGCCGGCTTCTTTCGCCTTGATCAGCTCTTCGACGCGCTCGGAGTACTCGTCGCGGTAGTCCTCGGGCTTCCACGGCGCGGTCATCTCGTCGACCAGCGCGAGGGCCATGTCGAGCTCCTTGGGCCGCGGCTTCGGCAGCTGCGGCAGCTTGCCCATGACGTCCTTCGGCTTCCGCAGGTCGGCGACGAAGTGCAGCGTGTTGAGCACCATGACGTCTTCCCCGGCCCGGACGGCGGCGAGGTATTCCTTGCCGCGCAGCACGAACTTCGCGACACCGGCCTTCTCGCTGCGGTCCATCGCCTGCAGCAGCAGGCCGTACGCCTTGGCGAAGTCCTCCTTCGCCGGCTTGAGCCAGTAGGTCTTGTCGAAGAACCACGGGTCGATCTCGTCGAGCTCGACGAACTGCTCGATGTCGATCCGGCGCGACCGCTCGGGCGCGATCTCGTCCAGCTCGTCCGGTTCGACGAGCACGTGGTCCCCGCCGCCGAGGTCGTAGCCCTTGACGATCTCGCCCTGGGTGACCTCTTCGCCGGTCCGCTCGTTGACGCGGCGGTTGCGGATCCGGTCCGACGTGCCGCGTTCGAACTGGTGGAAGTGGATCGTGTGGTCGGCCACCGCCGGGTACAGCTCCACCGGCACGGTGACCAGCCCCAGGCTCAGCGCGCCGCTCCAGACCGGCCGGGCCATGTCATCCTCCCCGTCTCAGGCGACGTCGGTGCTGCGCTGGCCGCTCCGGTGCAGCCCGAGCATGTCCAGCAGCCGTGCGCAGTCCTCGGGGTCCTTGGCCCGCGCCGCCACGGCCAGCGCGGCCTTGTGGCGCGTGCGCTCCAGTTCCGCCGAGTCGCCGTCGACCAGGAGGTCCGACACCGGCCGCAGGTCGTTCCGCTTGTCTCGCATGTTCCGCTCCCCTCCGGCAATCCCGTTCCCGTTCGCGGGCGGGTTACCCAGGATCACGACGGGCGACACGGCCGTCACCGAAGATCCCGGCCGGCTAGGCCGAACGAGTGAATTCACCCAGGTCTCGGCCCGGACACGGGCAAGGTGGTGAGACCCACGTCACACCAGGAGGCCGGATGGGCACCCAGCTCCGCATCAGCCGCGAGGACGGCTCCCTGCCGTGCGAGGTGTGCGGGTTCCCGACGATGCACGTGGCCCAGGTGGTCGCCGACGACGGCACGGTGCTGGGCCGCACCCTGGTCTGCACGACGTGCCAGCGCAGCAAGCACCGCCCGGAACCCCCACCGGCCCCGGTCGAGTCCGACGCACCCCCGGACGAGGTCCCGGCCGGCTGACCGCCGGCTCAAGCCGTCGTCGTGGCCACCGCCGCCACGAACTCGGCCGCCACCTCGTGGAGCTTGCGGTTGCCGTCCTGCGAGCGCTTCACCAGCCGCTGGAACGCCTCCTCCGCCGTGATCCGGTGGGCCGCCATGAGGATGCCCTTCGCCTGGTCGATCACCGCGCGGGTCTCCAGCGCCCGGTTCAGCTGGTCGACCAGCTCGCGCGCCGCGAAGTACCGCCGGGCGCTGCGCAGGCCGAACACCACCGTCGCCGTGTACAGCTCGAGGATCTTGGTGCCCAGCTCGCTGAAGCCGTGCTCGCCGAAGCCGAAGAGGTTCACCGCGCCCGACATGTCCTCGTCGACCGTCAGCGGGGCCGCGAGGAAACTCGCCACGCCCAGCTGCTCGGCCGAGGTCACGAACTGCGGCCACAGGTCCCCGACCGCGCCCACGCCGACGCGGACCGGCTGGCCCGTCTCGGCCGCGCGCAGGCACGGGCCGTCGCCGATGCGGTACTGCTCGCGGTCGAAGTTGACCGCCCGCTGGTCGGTGCTGGCCACGGTTTCCGGCACGCCGTCGCGCACCAGCGTGATGCTGGCCATGTCCGCCCCCGGAACCACCTGCACGACGTGGTCGCACACCGCCTGCAGCATCTGGCCGAGGTCGAGCTCGCTGTCCAGCATCGCGGTCAGCGACTCCATCGCGAGCGTGACTTCGTCCAGCCGCGCGGTGAGCTGCTCATGGCCGCCCGTCATCCTGGTGACGCCCCTCCCTTTTTCGACAGGGCGCTCTCAACCAGGGGGGACCCGGGCGCGCGCCACTAGTGGGCCGCTAGCGCTTTAACGGGTCCAGCGCGAGATTACTGCATCCCGGTCAGTCCGGGCACGAGCGGTCACCACCGCGGCGCGCCGCACGCCCGTTCGGAGCAACGACGGTTGCGGGCGGTCGGCGCAGGGTTAGTCTCGGGTGCACGGTTCAACCAGCAGCCGCTCGAACTCCCCGAGCGCGGCGCTGCGGCCGCGCCGCATCAGGACGGTGGCGAACCGGCATGAAACCTCGCTCCAGCTTGCGGCTGCGCACGGCGTGGCCCGCTCTGCACGCCGTTCTGGTGACCGCGCGCGGCGAACTCGACAGCGCGACCGCCGGCGACCTCGCCTCGCTGCTGTCCGACCGCCTGTGGGCGACGCCGGACCGGCTGGTGGTCGACCTGTCCGAAGTGGACTTCCTCGGCGTGGCGGGGATCCGGGTGCTGCTGCACGCGGCGCTGCAGGCCGGGCCGGGCGGCACCGAGCTGCTCGTGGTCACCGGGACGAACCCGGTGGTCCGGCGGGCGTTGCGGGTGACCGGGGCGGACCACCGTCTCAAGCTGGCCGAACGGCGGCCCGCCCCCGCACCGGCTTAGCCACGCAGGGCCGGGAGCAGCTCCTTCTCGGCGAAGTCGAGGAAGCCGTCCTGCTGGTCACCGCCGATCTGGACGAGCGCGACGTCGGTGAAGCCCGCCTTCTCGAACTCCTGCACCGCTTCGGCGATCGGCTCGACGTCGGGGCCGCAGGGGATCGAGCCGGCGACGTCGTCCTCGCGGACGAACTGGGTCGCCCCGGCGAACCCGGCGGGTCCCGGCAGCTCGGCGTTGACCTTCCAGCCGCCGGCGAACCAGCGGAACTGCTCGTGCGCGCGCTTCACGGCGGCTTCGCGGTCCGTGCCCCAGGACACGGGCAGCTGCCCGATCTTGCGGCTCGGCGCGCCGCCCAGCTTCGTCGCGTCCCACTCCTGGGACAGTTCCACCTTCGGCTCGACGGCGATCATCGCGTCGGCGACCGGGGCGAACCGCCGGATCGACTGCGAACCGGAGACGGCGACGCCGATCGGCGTGCGCTTCTCGGGCAGGTCCCACAGCTTCGCCGAGTCGACGCGGAAGTGCTTGCCTTCGTAGTCGAAGTAGCCGCCGTCGAACAGGCCGCCGATGATCTGCACGGCCTCGGCGAGCATTTCGTGCCGGACGTTGGCCGGCGGCCAGCCCCGGCCGATGACGTGTTCGTTGAGGTTCTCCCCCGCGCCGAGGCCGAGGGTGAAGCGGCCGCCCGAGAGCGCCTGCACGGTTGCCGCCTTCTGGGCCACCACCGCCGGGTGGTAGCGCATGGTCGGGCAGGTCACGTAGGTCATCAGCTCGGCGCGCTCGGTCACCTGGGTGACGGCGCCCAGCACGGCCCAGGCGTAGGGCGCGTGGCCCTGTTCGTCCAGCCAGGGCGAGTAGTGGTCGCTCATGACCTCGAAGTCGAAGCCGGCCCGTTCCGCACCGGCGGCGAACTCGACCAGATCGCCCGGGCCGGCCTGCTCGGTCATCAGGGTGTAGCCGATCCGCATCGGCCCTCCTCTCCATCGGCTCCCCGCGTACCCGTGAGGAGCAGGCGGTAACCGCCGCGGCCGGGACGTTTGCCGCGCGATCAAGCGGGTACCCACCCCGCGGGACGAAGGGAGCGGGTATGCCTCAGTCGTGGAGCGGCAAGCGCGAACGCCAGTACGAACACATCAAGGACTCGGCCGAGGACCGCGGCGCCAGCACGAAACGCGCCAAGGAGATCGCGGCACGGACGGTGAACAAGAACCGTGCGCAATCGGGTGAGTCCCGGCAGGCCAGCAAGACGTCGCTGAAGGACAAATCGCCCCAGCAGCGCGGCGGCGAACGGTCCGGCAACCGCAAGGGCCCGGGTGGCCCGACGAAGGACCAGCTCTACAACGAAGCGAAGAAGAAGAACATCGACGGCCGCTCGAAGATGACCAAGAAGGAACTCGAACGGGCGCTGGGCCGGTGACCATTCCCGAAACGCCTGATCACGAAGTGTCAGCATTACACCGGATGGGTAGTACCTCCCGCATGGAAGAAACTCGAAGCGACAGCTCGTTCGGCGGCAAGCCGACCGTCGACGAGCTGCTCGACGAACTCGTCGAGCTGCGGCTCCCCGCGATGGCGGAGCAGATCCCGCTGGTCAGGATGCTCACGCACGGCGTGGTCTCGCGCGCGGACTTCGGGCTGGACGCCATCGCCGACGCCAAGATGGCGGTCGACGAGGCGTGCGCGCAGCTCGTCCAGCTGGCGGAGCTCGGCTCGCAGCTGCAGTGCCGCTTCCGCCTGGCCCCCGACGGCCTGCACGTCATCGTTTCGACCCGCTCGACCGACCCGCGGCCGCCGAGCGACCGCACGTTCGGCTGGCACGTCCTGACGACGCTGAGCCGGTCGGTGACCGCGCACTGCGACGCGCTGCCTGGTGGGGGTGCGGGCATCGTGACGATCGAGCTGGTGCTCAACCCGGGAACGAGCGCGTGAGCAGCGAGCGCAAAACCCTCCTCCACCGCCCGGACGAGTATGCCCACTGCGAACCGCTGTTCGAGGAACTGGGTGGCCTCGACCCCGGCGACCCCCGCCGGGAGGTGGTCCGCAGCAAGCTGGTGACCGAGCTGCTGCCCCTGGCCGAGCACATCGCCACCCGGTTCTCGGGCCGCGGCGAGCCCCGCGAGGACCTGGTCCAGGTGGCCCGGATCGGCTTGATCAACGCGGTCGACCGCTTCGACCCCTCCCGCGGCCACGACTTCCTGTCGTTCGCGGTGCCGACGATCATGGGCGAGGTCCGCAGGCACTTCCGCGACACGGGCTGGTCGGTCCGGGTCCCCCGCAGGCTGAAGGAGCTGCACCTGTCGTTGAGCCAGGGCTCGGCGGTGCTGTCCCAGCGCCTGGGCCGCGCCCCCACGCCGACGGAGCTGGCGGAGCACTTGAACCTGGACGTCGACGAGGTCCGAGAGGGCCTGCTGGCGGGCAACGCGTACCAGGCACTGTCGGTAGACAAGCCGGTCCACGACGACGCGGAGGCGTTGTCCCTGGCGGACACGATGGGCGAGCCGGACCACGAGATGGCGATGGTGGAGAACCACGAGGCCCTCCAGCCGCTGCTGCAGGAACTCCCCAAGCGCGAGCGGGCAATTTTGGTGATGAGGTTCTTCGGCGGCTTGACCCAGACGCAGATCGCGGACCGGGTGGGCATTTCCCAGATGCACGTCTCCCGCCTGCTGTCCCAGACCCTGGAGCAGCTCCGCGGAAAGCTCACCGGCGAGGGCTGAGGGGCGCCGGTTGCCGGGCCGGCCGCGCTGGCGCTTCGCAGGGCTGATCTCGCGCCTCGAGCCCCAGGTCGCGGGCCGCAGTCCTTGCAGCACCCCCGCCCGAGGCCGGGGCCCCGCCCG
>NZ_JBSGJD010000302.1:0-10485 GCF_053605405.1 Amycolatopsis sp. NPDC003861 | reverse complement strand
CATTATATATGTGTTTATAGTACTATGATTTGTTGCTCGGAAACACCAACAAACGCCACATTGGGGCGCTTGGCTCGAGCGTCACGCAACTTGCGACGCGCGCCACTAGGGGCGCCCGCCGACCAGGACGTGCTCGATGCGGTCCGCCGCGCTCGGGAGGTCCGTCAGCAGCTCCACCTTGTCCGGCAGGCCCGCCGGGTCCCAGCCCGGGCCGCACGCGAACAACCGGCTCCGCTGACGGCCGCGCGAGACGCGGGCGAACAGGCGCGCGTCCGCCACCCCGCGGCCGTGGGCCCACAGCACCACCGCGGCCGGCGCGCTGCGGCGGACCGCCACCGCCAGCACCTCGGCCGGCAGCGGGACCCCGAACAGCTGCGCGCCGATCCGCCGCCCCGCCAAGGACGCCGCCAGCGCGTACATCGGCATCGAGTCGCGCTCGTCCGGGACGCAGCCGAGGAGGACCGGGCGGGTGTTGCGGGGCTCGTCGAGCACCGGGGTCGCGCGGACCAGGGCCGCGAACACGCACTCCGCGAGCAGGTACTCCACCTCCGCCCCCGCGCTCGCCCCGCGCCAGCGCGCCCCCAGCGCCGACAGCACCGGCTCGATCACGCCCGTCCACGCCGGGAGCACGCCGAGCTCGGCGATGGTGTCCGCGAGCATCCGCTGGACTGCGCCGACGTCCATGGCCAGCGCCGCCGTGCTCAGCCTCCGCGCCAGGCGGGAGCGGACCTCGTGCCCGTCGTCCTCGACCGAAGACCCGGGCAGTTCGCCGGGCTCCTCCGGCTGGGGCGGCCCGGAGCGGGGGATCTGCTCGAGGGCGTAGCGCGCCGCCTCGGCCGTCGACGCGCCGCTCAGCAACGCTCGCTGCATCAGTTCGAGGCGGCCGATGTCGGACGTGCCGTAGCGGCGGTGACGGCCGTCGGTGTGCCGGCTGGGCCCCAGCCCGTAGCGGCGGTCCCAGGTTCGGAGGGTGGACGGCGCGACCCCGAGCCGGCGGGCGACCGAGGCCACCGGCAGGGTGGGTTCTTCGGTGCCCGACCCAGCTCCCACGAGCCTCAATATCCAGGCCCCCAGCGCGGTCGGCAACCGGAGGCGAAAGCCCTGCTCACACATCCGGGGGATGCCTAACGGCTGAATCGCGCCGGATCGCTTGAACAACTATTGGCGCGCTTCTAACGTTACCGCCGTTGCACCGAATGGAGTATCGGCACCACAGCAGAGCAGCTAGCGGCATCGACCGGATGACGGAGGCGGTCAGGATGGCAGACACGCGCAGGCTCCCAGGACCCAACGCCGACATGTGGGACTGGCAGCTCGAAGGGTCGTGCCGGGGGATGGACAGCGCGTCCTTCTTTCACCCGGACGGCGAGCGCGGCCCGGCGCGGGCCCGGCGGGAGGCCAGAGCGAAAGCCGTCTGCCTGAGCTGCCCGGTCTTGGAGATGTGCCGCAGCCACGCGCTGGCGGTGCACGAGCCGTACGGCATCTGGGGCGGGCTCTCGGAGTCCGAACGCGAGCACATCATCAAATCGGACAAACGCGCGCTCAGCATGTCCGGCGGCTGAGCGCGCCACAGACATCGGAGGGCGGCACCGGGTGGGGTGCCGCCCTCCGTGCCCTTCGAAGCACGAAAGCGGGGCGGCACTCCGGAGGGAGTGCCGCCCCGCTTCGTCGGAAATCAGTGCGAGTGGCCGTGGCCCGCCGCGGCGGGCTCTTCCTCGGCCGGCTTCTCGACGACCGACGACTCCGTCGTCAGCACGAGACGCGCGATCGAGGCGGCGTTCGCCACCGCGGACCGGGTCACCTTGACCGGGTCGACGATGCCGGCCGCCAGCAGGTCGGTCAGCTCGCCGGTGGCCGCGTTGAAGCCCTGGCCCCAGCCCTGCTCCTGCACCTTGTTGACGATGACCGCGCCCTCGTGGCCCGCGTTGGTCGCGATCCAGAACAGCGGCGCGACCAGCGCGTCCTTGACGATCCGGACGCCGGTGGCTTCGTCACCGGAGAGGCCGAGGCCGCCCTCGAGCTCCTTGACCGCGTGGACCAGCGCCGAACCGCCGCCGGGCAGGATGCCCTCCTCGACGGCCGCCTTGGTCGAAGCCACGGCGTCCTCGATGCGGTGCTTGCGCTCGTTCAGCTCGGTCTCGGTGGCCGCGCCGACCTTGATGACCGCGACACCGCCGCCGAGCTTCGCGAGCCGCTCCTGCAGCTTCTCGCGGTCCCAGTCGGAGTCGGTCGTCTCGATCTCCTTGCGGATCTGCGCGACCCGCCCGGCGATGGCGTCCTTGGAGCCGGCGCCGTCGACGATCGTGGTGTCGTCCTTGGTGACGACGATGCGGCGGGCCTTGCCCAGCGCGCCGAGGTCGACGTCGGACAGCTTGCGGCCGATCTCCGCGGAGATCACCTCGCCGCCGGTGACGACCGCGAGGTCGTCCAGGAACGCCTTGCGGCGGTCGCCGAAGAACGGCGCCTTGACCGCGACGGCGGTGATCGTCTTGCGCAGCGAGTTCACCACGAGGGTGGACAGCGCCTCGCCGTCGACGTCCTCGGCGATGATCAGCAGCGGCTTCTTGGCCTCGACGACCTTCTCCAGCACCGGCAGCAGGTCGGCCAGGGCCGAGATCTTCTCGCGGTGCAGCAGGACGTAGGCGTCCTCGAGGATCGCCTTCTGCTCCTCCGGGTTGGTCGCGAAGTGCGCCGAGAGGAAGCCCTTGTCGAACTGGACGCCCTCGGTGATCACCAGCTCGGTCGCCAGGGTCGACGACTCCTCGATGGTGATGACGCCGTCCTCGCCGACCTTCTCGACGGCTTCGCCGAGCAGGGCGCCGATGTTGGCGTCGCGGGAGGTCACGGTGCCGACCTGGGCGATGTTCTCGCGGCCCTTGACCGGGGTGGCCTTGGCCTTGAGGACCTCGATGACCTTCTCCGCGGCGGCCTCGATGCCGCGGCCGATCGAGGTCGGGTTGGCGCCGGCCGCGACGTTGCGCAGGCCGACCTTCACCAGCGACTGCGCGAGCACGGTCGCGGTGGTGGTGCCGTCGCCGGCGACGTCGTTGGTCTTGGTGGCGACGCTCTTGGCGAGCTGCGCGCCGAGGTTCTCGAACGGGTCGTCGAGCTCGACCTCACGGGCGACGGTCACGCCGTCGAGGGTGATGGTCGGGCCGCCGAACTTCTTGTCGAGCACGACGTGCCGGCCGCGCGGGCCGAGGGTGACCTTGACCGCGTCGGCGAGCTTGTTCACCCCGCGCTCCAGCGCGCGACGAGCGTCCTCGTCGAAGTTGATCTGCTTGGGCATAGCGTGTTCCGCTTACCTTTCTCTGGACGCAAGAACGCCCCGCTCCCCGGCGTTCTGCGGGGCCCGGGGCGTCATGCGCTGCGAGCGGACGTCAGTTGATGACGGCCAGCACGTCGCGGGCGGACAGGATCAGGTAGTCCTCACCGTTGTACTTGACTTCGGTGCCGCCGTACTTGGAGTAGATGACGACGTCGCCGACGTTCACGTCGAGCGGGACGCGGTTGCCCTTGTCGTCGATCCGGCCCGGGCCCACGGCCAGAACCTTGCCCTCCTGGGGCTTCTCCTTGGCGGTGTCGGGGATGACGAGGCCGGAAGCGGTCGTCTCCTCGGCCTCGCTCGTCTGGACGACGATCTTGTCCTCGAGCGGCTTGATGTTCACGCTCACCGGGTTGACCTCCACGGTCGTCGAAAGCGTTGGCAGGATGTGGTTACGGCTCTACCACCCCCGCCGTCGCGGGTGCCGGGGCTGTCGGGCCGTGCATTTAGCACTCTAGCCACGTGAGTGCCAGCTTCGCAAGGAGGGTCCACCCGACGTGCGACAGCGGCCCTGACCGGCCTCTTTGGGGCGGCCGCGGTGCACCCGCGCCGGTCACGGCATCGCCGCGCGGCAGCTCTTACCCCCGAGGTGAGTTTCTGGTTAAGTTCTCACCTCTGGCACCTGCACCTTGGGGGTTCATGCCCATGTCCCACCCCGTCCCGAGAACCGCGGCCGTCGCTGCCGCCGTCGCCCTGCTCGCCGGCCTGGCCGCGGCTCCGGCGCACGCCGATCCCACCAGCCAACGCCAACGCGACTTCGCCGCCGCCGCGAAGGAGTTCAACGTCCCGGAGAACGTCCTGCTCGGCGTCTCCTACCTCGAGTCGCGGTGGGACACCAACGCCGGGACGCCCAGCACCTCGGCCGGCTACGGCCCCATGCACCTCACCGACCTCCGCGCGGCCGGTGTCGCCGGCACGCACCACGACGAGGGCACCGAAGACGCCCGAGGCGACGACGCCCGACCGGCCGTGCGGCCGCAGGCCGGGCCGGCCGCTCCGCCGCCCACGCTGCAGACCGTCGACGAGGCCGCTCGGCTGCTCCGAACCGACGCACAAACGCTGCGCACGGACCCCGCGCAGAACATCCGGGGCGGCGCGGCCCTCCTCGCGAAGTACAACACCGACGGCAACTGGTACACCGCCGTCGCGCGCTACAGCGGCTCCGCGGACCAGGCCGCGGCGCAGACCTTCGCCGACGAGGTCTTCGACACGATCAAGACCGGCACCACCCGGACGACCGACGACGGCCAGCAGGTCACGCTGGCCCCGACGCCCGACGTCGTCGTCCCGCAGCACGCCGAGCAGACGCCGGCCGGCGTCGAGTGCCCGCGCCGGGTCACCTGCGAGTCCGTCCCGGCGCCGTACCAGGAGCTGCCGAAGGACGACTACGGCAACCACGACCTCGCGAACCGGCCCGAGAGCCAGCAGATCGACCACATCGTCATCCACGACACCGAGGGCTACTGGGCCAACGTCCTCGACCTCGTCCAGGACCCGACCTACGTCAGCTGGCACTACACCATCCGCTCGGCCGACGGCCTGATCGCGCAGCACGTGCCGACCAAGGACGTCGCCTGGCACGCCGGGAACTGGTACGTCAACGCGAAGTCGATCGGCATCGAGCACGAGGGCTTCGCCGCGAAGGGCACCTGGTACACCGAGGCGATGTACCGCACGAGCGCGAAGCTCGTCGGCTACCTGGCGCGCAAGTACGGCATCCCGCTCGACCGCGCGCACATCATCGGCCACGACAACGTGCCGGGCACGGTCCCGTCGACGATCGCGGGCATGCACTGGGACCCGGGCCCCTACTGGGACTGGTCGCACTACTTCGACCTGCTGGGCACCCCGCTCGGCGGGTTCGGCCTGCCCGGCTCGTCGCTGGTCACCATCGACCCGGTCTTCGCGAAGAACCAGCCCGCGTTCACCGGCTGCGACAGCCCCGGGACGCCGTGCACCCCGCGCGGCTCGGAGGCCGTCGTGCTGCACTCGGGGCCGAGTGAGTCCTCGCCGCTGCTGGTCGACGTCGGCCTGCACCCGAACGGGACGCCGTCGACCATGGACGTCTCCGACGTCGGCAGCCGGGTCGCGACCGGGCAGCGGTACGCCGTCGCCGAGGTCCGCGGCGACTGGACGGCGATCTGGTACCTCGGTCAGAAGGGCTGGTTCCACAACCCGCGCAACGCCCGGGTCGCGAAGCCCGCGATCGGCTGGGTCGTGACGCCGAAGCCGGGCCTCGCGACGGTGCCGGTCTACGGCCGCGCCTACCCCGAGCCGGAGGCCTACCCGGCCGGGGTGACCGTGCAGGCCATCACGCCGCTGCCGTACACCCTTTCCGCCGGCCAGAAGTACTCCTCGGGCGGGACCGTGGGCTCCGAGTACTACTGGGCGACCACCTTCGACCCGGCGGACCACGTGGTGGTGAAGGGCAAGCTCAAGTACGTCCAGATCCAGTTCGGGCACCGGATCGCCTTCGTCAAGGCCGACGACGTCCGGATCGTCCCGGCGTTCTGACCGCTCCGGTGGAGGTCGCGCTCACGCGTCGAGCGCGACCTTCACCCCGGCCGCCTGCTCGGTGTTGCGGCGCGTCTTCGCCCAGCCGTTGCGCCCGCGGACGAGCCGGAACAGCGCGCGCCACGACGTCACGTAGAACGTGTAGATGTACGCGGCGTACGCGAAGCCCATCCCCAGCCCGCGCAGGATGTTCTTGCTGCGCAAGCATTTCAGCTGGTAGATCGGGCCCCAGACGAGGAATGGCAGCAGCCCGAACGAGCCGTAGATGGCGAACAGGATCCAGGCGCCGCCGGTGAACCACGTCCACATCTGCGCCGGGTCGCCCGCGGTGCCCACCACCAGCAGGATGAACGGGATCGGGTACAGCAGCGAGCCGAGCAGCTGCAGCCACGGCTGGGCCAGGTAGTACATCATCTCCGCCGCGCCGAGCGTGCTGACGTGCGGGGAATCCCAGATCCGCCGGAGGTACCGGGCGCACTGCATGGTGCCCTGGCCCCACCGCGTGCGCTGCACGAGGAACCGCCGCAGGCTGTACAGACCTTCTTGTGACACATGGGAATCCGGGGTGAACCCGGTGCGCCAGCCCGCGGTGAGCAGGTGAACGCCGAGCTCGAAGTCCTCCAGCAGCGAGCCGCGCCACGGCTCCCCGGCCTCGCCGGCGATCGAGTCCAGCGCGGTGAGGCGGGTGAACTGGCCGTTGCCGCCCATGGAGATGGTGCCGGTGAACCCGCGGGACGTCTGGATCGCCGCGATCGCCGTGCGGAACTCCAGGTCCTGCAGCTGCGCGAGCTTCAGGCCGAACCAGCGGCCCACCGGGTTGCGGCCCGGCGGCGGGGTGTCGGTGTTGCCCATCCACACGTCGAGCTGGACCGCGCCGATCCCCGGGTCGCCGAAGAGGTGGTCCGCCGCGCAGACCTCGAGGCAGTTCGGGGCTGGGCGGCCGTCGGCGTCGACGACCACCACGACGACGTCGTCGCGGCTCGCGTCCGGGCCCATCCAGTCGTTCAGGGCGCGGTAGGCCGCGTTGAGCGCGTCGCCCTTGCCGGTGCGGGCTTCGGGGCGCACGCGCGGGACCAGGTGCAGGTACGGGTCGTAGCCGCCGTGGCGCCGCCACAGCATCCGGACCACGCGGGCGGTGCGGTCCTCCGAGTCGTCGTCGACGACCCAGACGTGCGCCTTGCGGAAGTTCGTCCGCAGGTAGCGGACGGTTTCGCGGATGACGGTCTGCTCGTCGCGGCACGGCACGAAGAAGTGCCAGGTGAAGCCGTCCGGGTCGCCGGCCGGGCCGGGCTTGCGGCGCAGGTACGGCACCACGATCACCACGACGTAGACGAGGAACGCCACGCTCATGGTCAGCGCGAACGCCTGCGTGATCGCCAGCAGGACCTTGACGCTCATGCCTTCTTCTTCCGCGTGGCCATCCAGACGAACAGGACGATCGAGACGGCGCCGCCGAACACGCTGACCATCGAACCGAGCAGCGTGTGGCCCCAGTAGTAGCCCTCGTCGGTGCCGAAGGCGTGCACCAGCCCGACGATCGTCAGAATGCGGAGCTGGTTCACCAGTACGACGACGAGCGCCGAAATGCCGAGCGAAAAGAACAGGCGCCGCGCATTCGACGGCCGGAAGTACAGCATGACCATCGTCACAACGAGCAGCGGGAGCAAAAGGAACGCCGACGAACATTCCGGCGTCATTCTCAACCCGAACGGAGCAGCGCCCGTCAACCCAAAGTAAACAGATTCCCGATCGGGTACCACATAGCCACCCGATGTAGTGAACAGATCGAGGATCGCGCCGGCGAGCCGCACTTCCAGTTCGCGGTAGAACCGCTCGGCCAGCACCACCACGACCCCCGCGGCGGCCAGCGCACTCAGCGCCGCGAACAGCGGAAACCGTGTCATTCCTGAGTTCGGAGCGCTCGCTACCGCCACGACGTTCCTCTCGGTGTCGATTTCCCGATCAAGTTGCGGGCACCGGCGAGCGTAGGACATGTGTGCCGCCCGTTTCCACTCGGAGGGGTGGAAAAGCCGCCCCAATCGGCTGGACCTTCGCCGAACTTGTTACGCCGATCGAGTGATGTCGAAAACGACCAGCGGAAACGGCGGCGAGCCTTACCCGATCCGGTGATTCGGGAAATTATGTGTGCTATTCGGCGTGGTCTTCGCGATAGTCGATCCGCGTGCCGAGTCGAGGCCAGCGAGTTCGATCCGCGCCGCCGTCACGCACCCCGGATAAATCCAGCGAATTCGGAGGACCACTTGATGAAGAGCTCCCTCGTGCGCCGCGGCGGCCTGCTCGCCGCGGTCGTGGCGAGCGTCGTGCTCGCCGGCGCGGCCCCCGCTTCGGCGGCCCCCGGCGACGGATCCGCGTACGGCGTCAAGGTCGACGTCAAGCTGCTCGGCCGGGAAGCGGTGAAGGCGGGCCCGTTCGCGGCCGCGAGCACCGCGGGGCCGGCCAGCAGCAGCCTGGCGAAGGTCGACCTGAAGGGCGTCCTGACCGCCGGCGCGATCAACACCGAGGCCAAGCGCGACGAGAATTCCGGTGCGGTGACGGCGAAAGCGAGCACCGCCGACGTCGGGCTGCCGCTGCTGAAGGCCGCGCTCGGCAACGTCGGCATCAAGCTCGTCGAGGCCGTCTGCACCGCGACGCAGAAGGGGATCGAAGGCAGCACGAAACTGGTCGGCGCGAACCTCGGCAGCGTCGGCGCGGTCGACGCGGCCCCGGCGGCGAACACGCAGATCAAGGTCGGTCTCGGCGACCTCAACGTCGCGACGATCATCCTCAACGAGCAGGTCAAGAACCCCGACGGCAGCCTCACCGTGAACGCCGTCCACGTGAAGCTGCTCGGCGGCGGGCTCAAGGCGCTCGGCTCGGGCGACGTGGTCGTGTCGTCGGCGACCTGCGGCCCGGCCGCGCCGCCGATGCCGCTGGCGTCCGGCGCCGGGCTCTGGATCGGGCTCGGCCTGCTCAGCGCCGTCGCGGTGCCGGTCGGGACGCGCATCTTCCGCCGCCGTTCCGCGCAGGCCTGAGCGAGGTCCGGATGTACAAGATGCCGGGCGCCGGAGTCGGCGTGGCCGGTGGTGGGGTCGGGACCCTCGCCGCCACCGGTGCCGACATCGGGTGGTGGCTGGCCGTCGGCGTGCTGCTGGTCCTGCTCGGGACCGTCGCGCTGATCGCCGTCCACCGCCGCAACCGCCGTCTCTCCCGGGCGCGGGATTGAGGAAGCGGGCCGCCGGCGTGTGCCCCTCGCACGCCGGCGGCCCCGCGGGTCGAAATTTGCTGGACACTGAGTGATGTGGAGAAGGGGCGACGCGGGGTGGACGTGATGTTGCTGGCCGGGACGCGGCCGGAAGCCGTCAAGCTCGCGCCGCTGGCCCTGGCGCTGGCGGCGCATCCGGTGCTGCGCCCGGTGGTGGTCCACAGCGGGCAGCACCCGGGCATGGTCGAGCAGGCCCTGGAGCCGTTCGGGCTGGCCGTGGACGCGTGGCTCGACGTGCCACCGCGGGTGACGGGCAGCCAGGCCGAGCTGGTGGCGGGCCTGCTGCCGGCACTCGACGACGTGCTGCGCCGCCACTCCCCGGCGGCGCTGGTCGTCCAGGGCGACACGACGACGACGCTCGCCGGCGCGCTGGCGGCGTTCTGGCTGGGCATCCCGGTGGTCCACCTGGAGGCCGGGCTGCGCACGCGCGACCTCGCGGCGCCGTTCCCGGAGGAGGGCGCGCGGCAGATGGTGTCCCGCATCGCGGCGTTGCACCTGGCCCCGACCCTCGCCGCGGCGGCGGCGTTGCGCGCGGAAGGCGTTGCGCGGCAACAGATCGCGGTCACGGGCAACACGGTGGTCGACGCGGTGCTGGAAATCGCGGCCCGCGACCTCCCGGCCCGCGACACGGCCTTGGCGCTGCTGGAGATGGAGCTCGCGGAGGCGGGCGAGCGGCTGGTGCTGGTGACGTCCCACCGCCGGGAGTCCTGGGGCGAGCCGTTGGAGCGCACGCTGGCGGCGGTGCAGCTGATCGTGGCCGAGCACCCGGACGTCCAGGTGCTGTTCCCGGCGCACCCGAACCCCCAGGTCCGCGCCCAGGTGGAGGCGGCGCTGGCCGGCCTCCCCCGGGTGACGGTGACGGACCCGCTGGAGTACCCGGACCTGGTCCGCGCGCTGAGGCTGGCTGCCCTGGTCCTGACGGATTCGGGCGGCATCCAGGAGGAGGCCCCGACGTTCGGCACCCCGGTGGTGGTGCTGCGCGACGTGACCGAGCGCGCCGAGGTGGTGGAGGCGGGCTGCGCGTGGCTGGCGGGCACGGACACGTCGCGGATCGTGGACCTGGCGGCGCGCCTGCTGAGCGGAGAGTTGCGCCCGGCCCAGGTGGGAAACCCTTACGGCGAGGGCAATGCGGCAGCGCTGGCGGTGGCGGCGATCGAGGAACTGCTGGGCGTGAGGGCCGTGACCCCGGCGACGGCTTCCTAGCGCGACCCGCCCCACGGCAACCGCCCCACCGCACGGCAACCCCGCCGCACGGCAACCCGCCAGCGGCAGCGTCGCCAACCGGACCACGGGACCCACACCCCCCGCAACCCCGATCCGAAGCCACAACACGGCCGACGGCGCCGGGTCAAGGCACGCTTTCCCGCCTTGACGCGGCGCCGTC